>JAJTHU010000223.1 GCA_021300055.1 Nitrosomonadaceae bacterium
CCCGCTGGAATCACATCGACGTTGGCAAACGCGTGTTTGGTCCAGTCGATGAAATGAAAGCGGTCCTCATTGCGTCGGTCTTCAATTGCGCGGTTCTTCTCGAACGCGTTGGGATCGAAGCCGCCGCACTCAACCGCAAGCGAATGGTCGACGATCAGTTGCACCGGCACGACCGGGTTCACCTGTGCGGGGTCACCGCCTTGGTCGGCAATTGCATCGCGCAAGCCTGCCAGATCAACCAACGCCGTTTGCCCAAGGATGTCGTGGCAGACGACGCGCGCCGGAAACCACGGAAAGTCGCGCTCGCGCTTCACCTCGATGATTTGTTTCAAGCACTCATCGATGATCGATGGATCGGCTTTGCGCACGATGTTCTCGGCGTGCACCCGCGCCGTGTAGGGCAACTTGTCCCAGGCGCCGGGTTGCAGTGTATTGACTGCTTCGCGCGCGTCGAAGTAATCGAGGGATGTACCCGCGAGTGTGAAGCCTAGGGGTTTACGGTACTTGGTATTCATTGAACTCAGTGTGGGCGCAATCGTGCGTTTCGTTACCGCTCAACGGTGGGATTGGCTAGCTGCGTTTCCCAATCGGAACGAAGGGCAAATCATCTGGCCCAATGTAATTCGCGCTGGGGCGAATGATCTTGCCGTCTTCGCGCTGCTCGACGACGTGTGCCGCCCAGCCGGAGGTGCGGCTGATGATGAAGAGTGGCGTGAACATGGCCGTCGGCACACCCATCATGTGATAACTCACGGCGCTGAACCAGTCGAGATTCGGGAACATCTTCTTTTCGCGCATCATCACGGTTTCGAGGCGCTCGGCGATGTTGTAGAGCTTCATGTTGCCTTGCTCTTTCGACAGGCGCTCTGCCACGCGCTTGATCACCACGTTGCGCGGATCAGAGATCGTGTACACCGGGTGTCCGAAGCCAATGACGACTTGCTTAGCGGCGATGCGCGCGACGATGTCGGCTTCGGCCTCGTCGGGATTGTCGTAACGCGATTGAATTTCGAAGGCCGCTTCATTCGCGCCGCCGTGCTTCGGGCCGCGTAGTGCGCCGATCGCACCGGTAATGGCGGAATACATGTCAGAGCCTGTGCCGGCGATCACGCGCGCCGTGAATGTTGAAGCGTTGAACTCGTGCTCGGCATACAGGTTGAGCGATACGTGCATCGCTTTCACCCACGAATCCGACGGCATTTTGCCGTGCAACAGATGTAAGAAGTGCCCGCCAATCGAATCGTCGTCGGTTTCGACATCGATGCGCTTGCCGTTCACGGCGAAGTGATACCAGTAGAGCAACATCGAGCCAAATGACGCCATCAGTCGGTCAGCGATATCCTTCGCACCCGGCGCATTGTGGTCATCTTTCTCGGACAGGTTGCAACCAAGCGCGGAGCAGGCGGTACGCAACACGTCCATGGGGTGCGCCGATGCAGGCAACGACTCCAACACATCTTGCACTGCCATCGGGATGCCGCGCATCGACTTCAACTTGGCTTTGTAAGCCGTCAGTTCGGTGGCGGTGGGTAGCTTGCCGTGGACCAACAAGTGCGCGATTTCTTCGAACTCGCACTGCTCGGCCATGTCGAGGATGTCGTAACCGCGATAGTGCAAGTCGTTTCCAGTGCGACCCACGGTACACAGCGCGGTGTTGCCCGCGACAACACCGGACAGAGCGACCGATTTCTTGGGCTTGGGTGCAGTGGCGGCAGTGGTGGCGGTGGCGTCGGTCATGCTGGTGTTCTCCTCAGTGCGTCGTTCAGGGTACGAAATGTGTGAAATGAAAGTCGTTTATTGGCGGGCAGTTTGGGGCACTTTTGCTTGAAAATGCGCGCCAATGCTAGGGTTTGATGAATTGCTCTCGGTCGATGCGATGGACGATGTGCCGCTTCAGCGGCCAATCGGACGGCACGCGCGGATGATCAAACTCAACGCCCGGCCATGGTGTCATGCCGATACGCGTCATCACCGCGTGTGACGGTGCATTGGTCGTGACAGACAATGCCACGACAAACGGTAGTTCGAGCTGACGAAACGCAAATGACAGCGATGCCATCGCGCCTTCCGTGGCATAGCCTTGGTGCCAGGCCTGCTGGCAAAGGCGCCAACCGATCTCAACAGCGGGTTGCCACGGTGCAGGGAAGCCGGGGGGATTGAGTCCCACAAAGCCAGCGAACGGGATAACGCCCGGGACTTCGACGGCCCACATGCCCCAGCCGCGCTGCGCGATAGCGCCGCGAATTCGCTCGAGTTCACCCATCGAATCTTCGCGGGCGTTCACCTTCGGAAAGTAGCGACGCACCTCAGGGTCGGCGTTCATCTCGCACCATGCATCGATATCGCTGTCTTTCCACTGCCGCAGCAACAATCGCGGTGTGCGCAGTTCAACTGGTGCGGCAAAGGTACGCAGCATCAAGGTCGGTACTTCGGCCGCCAACGTTGAGCCTGATTTAGACATTACTTTTTGGTCGCGAACAGTTTGTCGAGCGACTGCTCGTACGCGTGGTAGCCGATCACGTCGTAAAGCTCCTCGCGTGTTTGCATCGTATCGATGACATTTTTCTGCGTGCCATCACGGCGGATCGCGTTGTAAATGTTTTCCGCAGCCTTGTTCATGGCGCGGAACGCCGATAGTGGGTAGAGGATCATGCCGATCCCCGCTGCGCGGCACTCATCAACGGTAAAGAAAGGCGTCTTGCCAAACTCAGTGATATTGCAAAGCACCGGTACCTTCGTGATTTCAACCATGCGCTTGTACGTCGCCATATCCGGCACCGCGTCGACGAACACGCCATCCGCACCTGCCTCGACGTAGGCAACTAATCGCTCCATCACGCGGTCGGCACCTTCGCCTTGAAACGCGTCGCTACGCGCGATGACAAAAAAATCTTTGTCGGTCTTAGCATCGACTGCTGCCTTAACGCGGTCGACCATTTCTTCTTTGCTCACCACCTCCTTGCCCGGGCGGTGACCGCAACGCTTGGCGCCGACCTGATCTTCGATATGGCACGCAGCCGCACCGAACTTGATCAGCGACTTGACGGTGCGCGCGATGTTGAATGCTGACGAACCAAAGCCGGTGTCGATATCGACCAACAACGGTAGATCGCACACGTCGGTGATGCGACGGATATCGGTGAGCACGTCGTCGAGGTTGTTGATGCCAAGATCCGGCATGCCGAGCGAGCCGGCAGCAACACCACCGCCAGAAAGATAGATCGCGCGATAGCCCGCGCGCTTCGCGAGCAGCGCATGGTTGGCGTTGATCGTACCGATGATTTGTAGCGGTGATTCTTCTTTGAGTGCTTGACGAAACTTGGCGCCGGCGGAAAGGCTCATGGGGGTTCTCGACGTGGAAATCAGAAAAAAGCTTGTTCAGCTTGGGGCGACATTTTAACGCCGGTCACCCTTGCCTTCTGCAGTAACTCCCAGAAGTAACGGTAGGTTGCACGGTCGTGCAGCTCGCCTTTGTATTGGATAGGGCCCCAATCGACGGCTTGTGCTGCGAGCAGGATGTTGGCAGCGTCCTCGACCTCTGAGTGGTCGGGTTTCATCGCATCGACGATGGGTTGGATTTGCGCTGGATAGATCGACCACATCCGCAAAAAGCCAAATTCATTGCGCGCGCGTGCGGCATCAGCTTTCACGACTTCAGTGTTCTTGAGGTCGAGGCAGACGTTATGCGCAGGGACCACGCCGTTGGCGAGCGCGGCCGCGACCATCTCCGCCTTTGCGCGGGCGATGAGTTTGTGTTCGAACTGGCCCGGCGAGCGCATGGCAGACGCGGGAATCGCACCATGATGGCCCGACACGAAGTCCATTAGGCCAAAGTCAAGAACCTCAATGTTGGGCAGCGTGGCGATGCGATGAATATCGCGTAGCGCGCCGTGCGTTTCCATCAAGATGTGTACCGGAATCTGGCGGCCCACGGCGTACTTCGCGGACGCGGTGCGGATGGCTTCGATCATCTCAGCCGCCTCGTTGTACGACGTGCACTTTGGGATGGTGATGTAGCGCAAAACTGTCCCCGCACCGCCAACGAGAATTTCAATATCGCGCTTCCAGTGCGGGTGCGAATAGTCGTGAATGCGCGCGCCCGCCATGCGGTGCTTGTTGGCGCTGGACATCAGCACGCGGACGATCATTTGTGCGTGCGCCTCCTCCTGTCCCGCTGGCGCGCCGTCTTCGCAATCGCAGGTGATATCGAAGATCGCGCCAAGCTCATCTTGCAGCCCAAGTGCCTTCAGGATGAGCTTTTCGCTGCCCGCAAAGTGCTCGCACGAGGGGATGACGGGAAACGGCTTCTCGCCTGCGAACAGCGCGGTAGATGGGTGGACATTAGGCATAGTCAGGGCTTCCGACGAGGCATGAGGACAGTAAGGTCGAGCGACAACACGTGCTGCTCAGGGCTTGTACCCACGAAAGTGGGGGAGTTTGGATCAGCGTTCTTGTAGCCGTGCAGTTGCAGACGGAGCGCGCCGACACTGTCACTGACTGCCCACTTCATGAGCGGTACGCTCATTGCGTAGATGGTGTCGCCCGCAAAGGTAGGGTTGAGGTGACTACCGCTGTTGATTGCAGCGATGGTGAGAGCATTCTCTAGGCCATCGAAGCTCAGCGCGCGGCACAGCGAAATGATGTGCCCGCCGTAGACTAGACGCTGAGCGAAGCGGCTGTCCTTCATGTGGTGCGCGTCAAAGTGTACGCGCGCTGTGTTTTGGTAGAGCTTGGTCGCCAGCGTGTGATCCGTGTTGTCAATCGTCAGGCCACCGGCATGAAGGATTGGCGAAACCGCCGACGTGGTTACTGTCGCGTTGGCGAAAGAGTGGTCCGCGTCGGGCGCTTCGATGTCGTCCCAACTCTTCTTGCTACCAGTCGCCTGAGCGCACGCTGGTGTGGCCCACGCACCACGTGGCGCGGCGATCGCATTAGGTGTCACTGCCGCCGCGAAGTCGACTAAGCCGTAAGGTTTGAGATCGATGTTTGTCGCTTTGGTGTCGCGCCGATGGATCATCACCCAGCGCACCCAAGTGAGCACGAGTTCATCGCGTTGGTTAAAGCAACTGGAGCGCACATACACCACGCCCGTTTTGCCACTTGAGGTCGCCTTCAATCCGACGATCTCGGTCGAGGCGTGCAACGTGTCGCCGATGTAGACCGGCTGCACAAAGCGGCACTCAGCGTAGCCTAGGTTGGCAACGGCGTTGTACGAAATGTCCGGCACCGTTTTGCCGAACGCGATGTGAAACACCAGCAGGTCGTCAACGGGCATCGCGGGATAACCGATCGACTGCGCGAATGGCTCGCTGCAATGTAATGGGTTGCGAGAACCCACCAGCGCCTGATAAAGGGCTACGTCACCCTGCGTGAGAGTGCGGGGCACGGCGTGGTCAAAGCGTTGACCAACCGCGTAGTCTTCGAAAAAGTAGCCCGATGCCGGTCTCATAGGTGGTCGGCCGTCACGATGCTTCCAGTTCCTTAATCATCTCAGCCAGTGCGATGATGCGCTTGGCCGCATTGACGTGGTGTTGCTCTACTAATCGGCCATTGAGCATGACGGTCCCACGTCCTTCACGATGCGCCGTTTCAAGTGCTTCAATGATTTCGTAAGCGTTAGCGATCTCGGCAGCCTTCGGCGTGAAGGCGTCGTTGCAATAGGCGAGCTGGTTGGGGTGGACCAAAGACTTTCCATCGAACCCAAGATCTCGCGTCAGGCGACACGCCATTTCAAACGAATGCATGTCCTTGATGTCAATACTGATTCCATCGACCACTGCGCGTTTGTACGCGCGACCCACCAACAACACATGTGAGAGCGAATACTGTAGTGGTAGGCGCTCCGGGGTTTTCTTGCCGTGGAGTTGGGTAATGAGGTCAGCGGTCGCCATGATGAGGCAAGCGATGCGATCCGATGCGGATGCGATCTCTTCCGATCGCAGCACGGCCAACGGGCTTTCAATCATCACCATGATCGGCAAGTGCGAGCCACCCGCTGCGTCGAGTACCTTGAGCGCATCAAGCACGTCTTGCTTGGACTCTATGTTTGGGAAAACCACCGCATCAACGCCGCACTTAGCAACGGCTCGGACATCTCCCATTCCCCACGGCGAATCTAGATCGTTTACGCGAACGGTGAGCTCGCGACGACCGTAGCCACCGGTAAGGATTGCCTCAACCACCTGGCTGCGCGACAACTCCTTGTTTTCGACCAACACAGAGTCACCGAGATCGAAGATGACCGAGTCGACCTTCAAGCTGCGTGCCTTGTTGAGAAAACGTGGGAAGCAGCCAGGCACATAAAGCATGGATCGGCGAGGGCGAAGGAAGGGGTTCATGCGTGAGGTGTAGTTGATGGTGAACGAGCGGATGGAGCAGCGTGGATGGCGAGTGCTGCATCGCAACAAGTTTACGAAGCCAGCGCAAAAAGTCAATAAGACTTATATCTTATATAAGACTAAAGTCTCTAAAAATGCTAAACTAGATGCATGAGTAAATCGGCTTCAACGCAACCGTCAGCAAAGCCATCCAGCCAATCGAGTGGTGTGGCCGCACCCGCGTTCCGTCCGCTCTACGAACAGATTAAGTCGCTCATCATGCAAAGTCTTGCCGCCGGCGAATGGAAGCCCGGTGAGGCCATTCCGTCTGAGTTTGAGTTAGCGACCCGTTACGGCGTGAGTCAGGGAACCGTGCGCAAGGCAGTCGATGCGCTCGCCGGGGAGTTCATCCTTGTGCGGCGACAGGGCAAGGGCACCTTTGTTGCCACCCACACTGCCCCTGCACACCAGTATCGTTTCTTGCGCATGCGCGCCGATGGCGAGCCAGCCGACAGCGCGCGCCACCACCCGGTCACAACCTTCATCGGTCTGACGCGTGAGCGTGCGGACGCGCTTGCTGCGGCGAAGTTGCGGCTGCGGCAGGGGCAAAGCGTCATTAAGATATCGCGCGTGCTGGTGTTCGCTGGACGCCCCATCATCCTCGACGAAATCACCTTGGCCCAGGCAAGCTTCCCCGGCCTGACCATTGAAATGCTGGAAGCCTCGCAAGGGTCGATCTACAGCTTCCTCGAGACGACATACGGCGCGCGCATGATCCGCGCCGATGAAGCCATTAAAGCAGTCGCCGCAGATCGCTTTGCGGCCAAGCATCTTGAGGTGCCGGTCGGCACGCCGTTGCTCTCAGTCGATCGCGTGGCGTACACCTATGGCGATAAGCCCGTTGAGTGGCGCCGCGGTCGCTGCGTCACAGACGGATATTCGTACATCAACGAGTTAGCGTAGCGGCGTGCGCGTTGGCGTATCTAGTGCCGCCCCAACGGCGCCAACTAGCCATTCGTTTAGGCTTCGCCCCTGTGACTCTGCTTGGGTGAGGGCGGCCGCGTGCAGTTCCGGCGGGAGACGTAGCAGCACACGTCCCCCGGCTTGTCGCTCAGGGCTAACGCCCGCCTCGCGGCAGACAGACAAGTAGTGATCGATGGCGAACTCAAAGTCGCCGCGCAACTCGTCGACGCTGGCGCCGTGAAAGCTAATTTTTTCGGATAGACCAATCACCTCGCCGGTGAAGACGCCATCCGCCTCGTCATAGTCGATTCGGGCGACGTAGCCCTTGTATCGCATGATGTTCTTCATGTCCGGCCTCGCGGGAACGCCGCGGGCGAGGCACCTGCCCCGACCAATTGTGCAAATTCGAGTGATATCAATTTATGATATCACAACTATTTTTTGCGTCCCCTTAACCGCAGTTACCGCGTTCCGCTTCCGTCAATTCGCCGAAAAGCTCCATGAATCAATGACTTACCGAGCTTTCGGGCCTGCTGTAAGCGCCCGCATACTAGGCTCCCCGCACTCTGTGGTCACTTGCACCTCCGGAGCAGGCGAATAGAATCACGGCTCCATCTGCTTTACCGCACAAAAAGTCTAGAACGTCCCGATTCAGTCCAAGCGCGTCGCAGCGCAAGGGCCTCGGGGCCAATCTTGAAGGACCTCCATGGCATCGGCATCTCCTGCACCCAAAGTGCGTCCGAAGTACTACGACCTAAACCTCCTGCATCTTCCCCCGCCAGGCTTGGTTTCGATTTTTCATCGCATCACCGGCGTTGCGATGTTTTTGTTTCTTATTCCGCTGGTGTTGTGGATTTTTCAGACCACGCTCACCAGTGAGTCTGGATTTGGAACTTGGCGTGGCTACTACGCTAACCCCATGGTCAAGCTGATCATCATCGGCTTTGTGTGGGCCTTCCTGCACCACCTCTTTGCCGGCATCCGTTACCTGTTGCTTGATATGCACATCGGCGTTGCGAAGGAGCCCGCGCAGTCGTCTGCTCGCTGGGTGCTTGGCATCGGCTTGGTCGCCACTGCGCTTGTCGCAGTGCGCATTTGGTAGGGGGCATCATGAGCGCGACGAAACAACCCGTTGGCGCCCACTACGGCTGGAAGGACTGGCTGATTCAGCGTGTCACCGCCGTCATCATGGTGCTATTCAGCGTCGTCATCCTGGGTTTCTTCATGGTGCACGGCGCGGTCGGCTACAGCGAATGGAAGCAACTCTTTACCAATCAGTTGGTGCGCATCCTCGCGTTGCTGTTCTTCTTGTCGGTCTTCTACCACGCATGGATTGGTGTGCGCGACGTATTGATGGATTACATCAAGCCTGTCGGTGTGCGCCTATCTCTGCAAGTGGTCGTGTTTTTGTTCCTGATCGTTTGCGCGATCTGGACTGTCGCAATTCTCTGGGGCATCTAGAAAAATGGCTGCATCTCTTCCCTCTCTTCCTGTCCGCAAATTTGACGCGGTGGTCGTCGGCGCTGGTGGCTCCGGCCTCCGCGCGGCGCTGCAACTCTCCACCGCGGGCCTAAAAGTGGCCGTGCTTTCCAAAGTGTTTCCAACGCGTTCGCATACGGTCGCCGCGCAGGGTGGCGTTGGCGCTTCGCTCGGCAACATGGGCGAAGACAACTGGCACTGGCACATGTACGACACCGTCAAGGGCTCAGACTGGCTAGGCGACCAAGACGCCATCGAATTCATGTGCCGTCAGGCACCCGAAGCGGTCATCGAGTTAGAGCATTTTGGGATGCCGTTCGACCGCAACGAGAACGGCACCATTTATCAGCGCCCCTTTGGTGGCCATTCGCAGAATTTCGGTGAGAAGCCGGTACAGCGTTCGTGCTGCGCAGCAGACCGCACCGGTCACGCCATGTTGCACACGCTGTATCAACGCAACGTGTTTGCGAACACGCAGTTCTTCGTCGAGTGGATGGCGCTCGACCTGATCCGCGACGCCGCGGGTGACGTGGTCGGTGTCACCGCGCTCGAAATGGAGACAGGCGAAGTCACCATCTTCCACGCCAAAGCCACGCTGTTTGCGACGGGTGGTGCAGGACGTATTTATGCCTCCAGTACCAACGCCTTTATCAACACCGGCGACGGTCTGGGTATGGCGGCGCGCGCGGGCATTCCGCTCGAAGACATGGAGTTCTGGCAATTCCACCCGACCGGTGTTGCCGGTGCAGGTGTCTTGATTACCGAAGGCGTTCGCGGTGAGGGCGGTATTTTGCTCAACAAGAACGGCGAGCGCTTTATGGAACGCTACGCGCCGACCATGAAGGATCTGGCGTCACGCGATGTTGTTTCGCGCGCGATGGCCACCGAAATCAAAGAAGGCCGCGGTGCAGGGCCGAACAACGACTACATCTTGTTGAAACTCGACCACCTTGGCCCTGAAGTGATCAACAAACGCCTGCCGGGTATTCGCGAGATTGCGCTGAAGTTTGGCAACGTCGATTGCACCAAAGAGCCGATCCCAGTGGTGCCCACCTGTCACTACCAGATGGGCGGCATCCCCACCAACTATCTAGCGGAAGTGATCGTACCGAAGAACGGCAACCCGAATTCTGTTGTACCGGGTTTCTACGCGGCGGGCGAATGTGGATGTGCATCCATTCACGGCGCCAACCGACTCGGCACGAATTCGCTGACCGACTTGCTGGTGATGGGTAAATCGGCCGGCGACTCGATGGTGAAGTTCATCAAAGAGAACAACACGCATAAGCCGCTACCTGCTGACGCTGGCTCTTACTCAATAGCGCGCATCGCCAAGCTCGACGCGCAAACGGGCGGCGAGTCGGTGCATGAAGTCGGCAATGCGATGCGTCAGACCATGCAAGCGCATTGTGGCGTATTCCGCTTCCCCGATATGTTGGTCTCGGGCGTGGAGAAGATCAAGCAAGTGGCTGAGCGCGCGGAGCGTCTCGAAATCAAAGATAAATCGAAGGTCTTCAACACGGCTCGTATCGAAGCGCTTGAGTTGCAAAACCTGATCGAAGTAGCGGTCTCGACCATGGTCTCTGCCGAAGCACGCAAAGAGACACGCGGTGCGCATGATCGCGCGGATTTCCATGATCGTCCGGGTTTTGTGAATGGCCGCGACGACGAGAATTGGTTGAAGCACACGCTTTGGTACAAAGACAGCAACAAGCTCGAATACAAGCCCGTCAACTTGCAGCCGTTGACCGTTGAGAGTTTTGCGCCGAAAGCACGGGTCTACTGACACAAAGCGAAGGCAGAGGTGAATCGCTTTCTGCCCACTTTGTATCTAGCAGACCAACCGCATTTGTTGAGAACAAACCAAGAGTCGCCTGATGAAATTTCAAATCTACCGCTACGATCCCGATAAAGACGCCAAGCCGTACATGCAAGAGTACGACGTCGCGCTTGAGCCGTCTGACCGCATGCTGTTGGATGCGCTCGTACGGATTAAGTCGATTGACGACACGATCGCGTTACGTCGTTCATGCCGCGAGGGTGTTTGCGGTTCTGACGCGATGAACATCAACGGCAAGAACGGTCTCGCCTGTATCACCAAGATCGCCGAGTTGACTGAACCTGTGGTGTTGAAGCCTTTGCCTGGTCTGCCTATCATCCGCGATTTGATCGTGGACATGACCCAGTTCTTCAAGCAATACCACTCGATCAAGCCCTATCTGGTCAACGACACCGTGCCCCCGGAAAAAGAGCGCCTGCAGTCTCCGCAGGAGCGCGAGGAACTCGACGGGCTCTATGAGTGCGTGCTGTGCGCGTGCTGCTCCACCTCCTGCCCG
>JAJTHU010000293.1 GCA_021300055.1 Nitrosomonadaceae bacterium
ACCGCCTGCGACGGCGACGGCAGCGTCACCATCGGGAAGCGCGGGAACGACGCTGATTTCGGAGAGCCGCGCCAGCGCTTGCAGGTAGGGCAAATAGGCTTCAAACGCTGCGCCAGTGCTTGCGTTTGCGGATTCGGGTGTCATTTCTGGAGTCAAATACGCGGGCACTTTTTCGGCAGGCGAAAGTTGCATCTCGCTGCGCAGATTACGCGTCGCGTTGGCGATCTCTTTGAGTTGCGCCACCCACGCCTCAGCCGCCGCGTCGATCTTCTCGGGTTGAGAGATTGGGTAGGGCTGCACCATGATGGAGTGCTCGACTCCCCCCTTTCCTAAAGGGGGGCTGGGGGGGATTTTTCCAGCCAGCGGCGCGACCTTCTGCCAAAGCTCTTCCGTGATGAAAGGGATGATCGGGTGCGCGAGGCGCAGTGTGGTTTCAAGCACACGCACCAGCGTGCGGCGCGTGGCACGTTGCGCGGCTTCGTTGCCTGCTTTGGTCGCTTCAGCAAGTTGCACCTTGGCGAGCTCCAAGTACCAATCGCAGTACTCGTCCCAAACAAACTTGTAGATAGCGGTTGAGGCGTTATCGAATCGATACTCGTCGAAGCCGCGCGCGACGTCGGCTTCGGCGCGCTGCAGCAGACTGACGATCCATTTGTCCGCCATGCTGAATTCGAGCGGCAGCGATTCGTCCAAGCCAACGTCTTTGTCCTCTACGTTCATCAACACAAAGCGCGTCGCGTTCCACAGCTTGTTGCAGAAATTGCGGTACCCCTCGCAGCGGTTAAGGTCAAAGTTGAGCGTGAGCGACAGCGGCGCGAGTGAGGTGAACGTAAAGCGCAATGCATCCGTGCCAAAGGCAGGGATGCCCTTCGCAAAATTCTTGCGTACGTACTTCTCGGCTTTTTCTTTGTGTGCAGCGAGCATCAAGCCCTTGGTTGATTTTTCAACCAGCGGCTCGAGGGCAATGCCGTCGATGAGATCGATCGGGTCGAGCGTGTTGCCCTTCGATTTCGACATTTTGTTGCCTTCGGCATCGCGCACCATCGCGTTGACGTAGACGTGCTTGAACGGGACTTTGTCGGTGAAGTGGAGCGTCATCATGATCATGCGCGCCACCCAGAAAAAGATAATGTCGTTGCCCGTCACCAAAACCTGAGAGGGTAGGAACCGCTCCATGTCCGCGCGTGTTTGCGCATCCTCCGATGGCCAGCCGAGTGTGGTGAACGGCACCAGCGCCGAGGAGAACCACGTGTCGAGCACGTCTGCGTCACGAGTCACTGCGTTACCACCCGCTTTGGCGCTGGCCTCGGCTTCGGTGTGCGCGACATACACATTGCCCTCCGTGTCATACCACGCGGGGATTTGGTGACCCCACCACAGTTGGCGCGAAATACACCAGTCCTGAATATTGGAAAGCCAATGGTTGTAGGTGGCGCTCCAGTGCTCGGGGAAGAACTTCACGTCACCGTCGGCGACCGCGTCGAGTCCGCGCTTCGCCATGCCCTCCATCTTCACAAACCATTGGTCGGTGAGCATGGGTTCGAGGATGACGTTGGTGCGATCCGAGCGCGGCACCTTGAGGCGGTGCTTCTTTTCAGAGACGAGCAGTCCGAGCGCTTCTAAATCGGCGAGCACTTTTTTGCGCGCCTCCATACGATCCAACCCACGATAAACCGCAGGCGCCGCATCGCTGACTTTGGCTTGAAGGGTCAGCATGCTGATGAGTGGCAACTTGTGGCGCTGACCAATCGCGTAGTCATTGAAGTCATGCGCAGGCGTGATCTTGACGCAGCCGGTGCCGAATTCGCGGTCGACGTACGCGTCTGCGATGATGGGGATATCGCGGTCACACAACGGCAAGCGTAAGGTCTTGCCGACAAACTTGGCGTAGCGCTCGTCTTCTGGGTGCACGGCTACGGCAACGTCACCGAGCATGGTCTCGGGGCGCGTGGTGGCGACCACCAACCCACTGCTGGGGTCATCAGTGAGCGGATAGCGGATCTCCCAAATCTTGCCGTCTTCTTCTTCGCTCACCACCTCGAGGTCGGAAACGGCGGTGCCGAGCACCGGGTCCCAGTTCACCAAGCGCTTGCCGCGATAAATCAGACCTTGCTCGTATAGGCGTACAAAAACCTCGGTGACCGCCTTGGACATTTTCTCGTCCATGGTGAAGTAGCCACCCTTGCTGCCCTCGGTGTCGGCGAACGACCAGTTTGCCGAGGTACCCAAGCGGCGCATTTGGCGCGTGATGGTCGAGCCGGATTCATGCTTCCACTCCCACACACGCTTGATGAACGTTTCGCGACCGAGGTCGTGGCGGGTTTTGCCTTCTGCCTGCAGTTGGCGCTCAACGACGATTTGCGTGGCAATGCCCGCGTGGTCGGTGCCGACAACCCAGTTGGTATTGAAGCCGCGCATGCGGTGATAGCGAATCAGCGAATCCATCAAGGTCTGCTGAAACGCGTGCCCCATGTGCAAGGTGCCGGTCACATTGGGCGGCGGCAATTGGATGCAATAGCCCGTTTTGCTGCTGTCGGCGGACGCTGCAAAGTGGCCCGAGCTCTCCCACTTGGGATACCAGTGCGATTCAATCGCGTGCGGATCGAATGCTTTGGCGAGTGAAGAAGCAAGTGGGGTTGGGGCGGGCGCGTTCATTCAGAGAATCTCAAATCAAGTAAAGGCTTTAATCGTAGCGAATGCACAGGCTTGGCCTGTGCGTCCGCGAAACCGACTACCGACGCAAGCGGTCGGCGAGCGCGGCGTTGATGGCATCACCAATCTCGTTGGCGATGCTTTGCTTCATGTCGTCAAGCACGTGCACCAGCACGACGTTGAGTTGGCTTTGCAGTTGCTCAGCGAGGCGTGCTTCGAGGCTGGTGGCCAGTTCGGCGTCAATGCGCTGCGATACGCGGGCGAAGATGTCCGACGAAAGCGCGTCGATCTCTTGCTCGCTTAGCTGTCGGAGCGGATCGCGACGCGCGTCACCTGCTTCTTTGCCTGTACTTTCGGCCGGCGTATCGCCAGGCCCCCACTCTGGCGCCTTGACCAAATCGGTCAGCACCGGAATGTTGCGGTCGATCACTGGTGCCGGCGGTTGGTGCTTGCTGAGCAACGCATCTACCTTGCCTGCAAGTGGGTGACTGGTGCTGTCGTGATCGTCTTTGTCATCAATGCTCATGGTCAGCTTTCCGTCACTGCGTCAGTTGGCCGCCGCCATGTCCCGAATCTGAATCTCGAAACCACGCGCCTTGTAAAACTTCAGCCGCTCGCGTGCCTTCGCGCGGTCTTCATCGTCTGTCGACACCACTTCCCGCAAAAATTCAAAACGCGTGAAGTAGGGCGGTGGGTCATCGGCCAGATTCAGCAACGCATCGTGGTGCGGCAATACAGACTCGGCATGCGCAATCACGATGGGTGTTTCTTTGGCGAGCGCGTGTTCCGCGCGCACATGTGGCACAAACGACAGCGGTGAATACGCCCAAAGCAGCCGATCAAACTCCATTGCACGTGCTTCTTCTGGCGCGTACACAATCAGACGCTTGCCTTGATCCATCGCCGCTTTGGAAAGCTTGCAGGCGAACTGCAGGCGGTGGTCGACGTTGAAGAAGAACTTAACTTCGGTCACTTTGGGTGCGCTTGAAATGCGGACAATTCAGGTGGGCGAACTTGCCCGAAAACTGGGGCAAGTTCGCAACGAGGGCCTCGATCCGCACGCGGCGAGCGCAGCAGAATTTCGACTAGGCGCCTGCGCGCTTGAGCAGGAACTTCGACAGCAGCGGCACCGGACGACCAGTCGCACCCTTATCCGCACCCGACTTCCACGCCGTACCCGCGATATCCAAGTGCGCCCACTTGTACTTCTTGGTGAAACGCGCCAAGAAACAAGCAGCCGTGATGGCACCACCAGCGCGACCGCCGCTGATGTTCGGGATGTCCGCGAAATTCGATTTCAACATCTCGTCGTACTCTTCACCCATCGGCAGCAGCCAAGCCTTGTCGTGTGCCGCGTTGCCGGCCTGCACCAGCTCCCAGCCCAGCGCGTCGTTGTTGGCGAACAAGCCAGTGGTGTGGAAACCAAGCGAGATCACCATCGCACCGGTGAGCGTTGCGGCGTCCACCACAGCTTCTGGCTCATAGCGTTCAGCGTAGGTGAGGGCGTCGCACAAGATAAGGCGGCCTTCGGCGTCGGTGTTGAGGATCTCCACCGTCTGACCAGACATCGACGTGACCACATCGCCAGGGCGGGTTGCGTTGCCGCCGGGCATGTTTTCACAGGTGGGGACGAGCATGACCACGTTGAGCTTCAGCTTCATCATGCCGACCATCTTCATGGTGCCCAACATGGCTGCCGCGCCGCCCATGTCGTATTTCATTTCGTCCATTTCAGCGGATGGCTTGATCGAGATGCCGCCGGTGTCGAACGTGATGCCTTTACCAACGAGCACAACGGGCTTCTGCGTCTTTTTGCCGCCGTTGTGTTCAAGGATGATGAACTTTGGTGGCAGATGCGAGCCCTTGGACACGGCAAGCAAGGTGTTCATGCCGAGCTTCTGCATGTCCTTTTGCTCGAGGATGGTGGCCTTGAAGCCGTAATCCTTGGCAAGCTGTTTGGCCGTGTCTGCAAGATACGCCGGCGTTGCGATGTTAGGTGGCAGATTGCCGAGCTCTTTGGTGAGCTGCATCGATTCGCCGATCGCATTGCCCGCCTTGATCGCGGCGTTGAGTGCTTTGGTGTCAGCCTTGCCGTCGAGGAAGAACGTCACCGACTTGCCGGCGTTTTTGGTGTCGGATTTCTTCGTGGCGGTATAGCGATACGCGGCGTCGATGGCGGCGATGACAGCCTGCTCAACTTTATGCGCCATGTCTTTCTTGAAGCGAACCTGAAGTGGCACGGTCACATCGGTGACGGCGGTGCTCTTTAGTGCCTTGAATGCAGCGGTGATGGCTTTGCAGAAAACGTGCGCATCGTAGGCCTTTTCGTCACCGATACCAACCAACAGCACGCGCTGTGCGCCGATGCCTTGCAAGCCATGCAACAACAGGGTGGAACCCACTTTGCCGGAGATATCGCCCGACGCGGCCGCTGCGCTGATGGCGCCGCCGGAGAGCTTGTCGAGCGCCGCTGCACTCGCGATGGGCTTTTTGGAATCCCAAACGCCGACGAGTACGCAGCCGGTCTTGTGTTTCGAGAGGTCACCTGTCTTTATGCTAAATTCCACCGCGGTCTCCTATGAAGTCGGCACCAGTGTTTGCGATACGATTCGGTCGATCGCCGCAACGATTGACCGATGACGCCCTATCTGCACCAGCAGGCATCAATCGACACAAGTTCGCTGACGCTGAAGCGGGTAAACCCCGCGCACGTCACACCGGAAAACCG
>JAJTHU010000198.1 GCA_021300055.1 Nitrosomonadaceae bacterium
CAACATCAATCTGCGCGACCCGGCGATCTATCGCATCAAGCACGCGCATCATCATCGTCAAGGCGACAAATGGCACATCTACCCGATGTATGCCTACGCGCATCCGATTGAAGACGCGCTTGAGAACATCACGCATTCGATTTGCACACTCGAGTTTGAAGACCAGCGTCCTTGGTATGACTGGCTGCTCGCCAAGCTTGCCGAGGTCGGTGAGTTGCTGAAGCCGTTGCCGAAGCAAATCGAGTTCTCGCGGCACAACCTCACCTACATCATCACGTCCAAGCGCTACCTGAAGCAATTGGTGAATCAAAAGCACGTTGAGGGCTGGGACGACCCGCGCATGCCCACCATCGTTGGTGCGCGTCGCCGCGGATTCACGCCGCAAGGCTTCCAGTTGTTCGCGGATCGCATCGGCGTGTCCAAGGCCGATTCTTGGATCGACATGACGGTGTTCGAAGACTGTCAGCGCGAGGTAATGAACGAGATGTGCGAGCGCCGCGTCGCGGTGCTGAATCCGCTCAAGCTCGTTATCACCAACTATCCTGACAACCAGTCAGAGCATTGCTTCGCGCCGAATCACCCGCAGAAGCCCGAACTCGGCAAACGCGAAGTGCCGTTCTCGAAAGAGTTGTGGATCGAGCGCGAAGACTTTGAAGAAACGCCACCGAAGGGTTACTTCCGCTTGTTCCCCGGCAACTCTGTGCGGCTACGCTATGCGTTTGTGGTGAAGTGCACGGGCTTCGAGAAGGATGCCGCGGGGAACGTCGTGAAAGTGCTCGCCGAATACTTACCCGAGACCAAATCCGGCTCGCTTGGTGCGGACTCGGTCAAGGTGAAGGGCAATATTCATTGGCTCAGCGCCGCGCACGCGCACGCTGCCGAGGTTCGGTTGTTCGATCGCTTGTTTAAGGCACCACACCCGGGACGCACGACCGAGAACTTTTTGGATGACCTCAACCCAGATTCGAAAAAGGTCATCACAGCCTACCTCGAGCCTGCGTTGAGGGACGCAGCTCCCGACACGCGCTACCAGTTTGAGCGTCACGGTTACTTCGTGGCCGACCGCGTTGATTCAACGCGCGGAAACGCGAAGTGGAATCGCGCAGTGACGTTGAAGGATAGTTGGGCGGCGAAGTAGCATCCCCCTGAAGTGCCGCGAAGAGCACTCGCCCAAGAATACGCAAACAAGTAATCAGGAGGAACCATGAAGCGTACCCTTTTAAGTCTCGTCGGCGTCACCATGCTCGCCGTCAACAGCATCGCGGCTGCACAAGCGCCCTACCCTAACAAGCCGATCAAACTCATCATCGGCTTCCCGCCAGGCGGCCCGCTCGATACGCACGCGCGTGTATTGACCGATCAATTGCAAAAGCACTTGGGGCAGCCCGTCATCATCGACTACAAGCCCGGCGCAGGCGGCAGCATCGGCGCCAACGAAGTCATCAAGTCCGCGCCGGACGGCTACACGCTGTTGATGGCGAACACCGGCACGATGGTGATCAACCCGTTCGTGTACACCAAGAATATCTACGACACGCTGCGTGACTTCACACCGGTGGCACGCACCGCACAGCAGCCGTTGGCGTTGGTCGTCCACAACGACGTGCCTGCCAAAACGTGGGGCGAGTTCGTCGCGTACGCAAAGAAGAACCCTACCAAGATCAACTACGGCTCGGCCGGTAACGGCGGTATTTCACACTTGGTGCCCGAAATGCTCGAAGACGCGGTGGGCATACAAATGACTCACGTGCCCTACAAAGGCAGCGCGCCCGCCTTCACCGATTTGCTCGCGGGGCAAGTGCAGTTCATGGCCGAATCGATTCCGCAGGTCTCGCAATACGTGAAAGCCGGCAAGGTGCGCGCGCTCGCTATGACAGGCAAAGAGCGCAACAGCGCAATCCCTGAAGTGCCGACGCTCGGCGAAGCTGGTGTGAAGAACTTTGAGGTCGTTGGCTTCTACGGCGTACTCGCTCCGGCAAAACTTCCCGCCGACGTGCTTGCCAAGTTGAGCGACGCGTTCAAGAGAACGCTTGCCTCCGAGGACGTGAAGACCAAGATGATTTCGCAAGGCGCAGACCCAGCTTTCATGGACTCCGCGGCATTTGCGGCATTCCTGAAAAGCGAGAGCGCGCGCTGGCAAGCTGCCGTCAAGAAGGCAAACGTCAAGCTCGACTAAGGCACCAAAGCCAGCTAGAGATGCGTAACGATGTACACACCAGCGCACTTTGCTGAAACGCGCGACGAGGTTTTACAGGCGCTCATCGCAACGCACCGACTGGCAACAATTGTTGAAGTCATCGACGGTGCGCCTGTTGCGAACCACATCCCGCTGCTGTACCGACAACTGACACCGACCAGTGCCGTGTTGCAAGGTCATATTGCTCGCGCCAATCCACTTTGGCAAACCGCACATGAACGCGGTGTGCTCGCGATTTTCCAAGGTCCGCAAGCCTACATCACGCCGAGTTGGTACCCGGCAAAGAAGGAACACGGCAAGGTCGTGCCGACGTGGAACTACTGCGTTGTGCACGTACACGGTGTGTTGCGCGCCGTCGAAGACCCGACGTGGCTGCACACGCACTTGCGACAAATGACCGATGAGAACGAAGCACCACTTCCAGCGCGTTGGGCCGTCGATGACGCGCCGGCTGACTTTGTGAATGCAACGATGCGCGGCATCGTCGGCATCGAAATCGCGGTGACCCGCATCCAAGGCAAGTGGAAAATGAGCCAAAACAAGAGCGCCGCCGATCGTCGCGGCATCATCGAGGGGCTGCAGCAGCAACCCACTGCAGCTGCGCTCGAAGTCGCGGCGTTAGTTCCTAAGCCGTCGTAAACCCACGCCAGAGACTTGGCGAGCGTTTCGTTCAGCCTGCTACCCATCCCTTAATCGAGTGTGCCGCCTAGCAACCCGTGACGCGACCTCGGCAAGCGCGACATAATCGGAGTACCCGCAATCGGTGCGACCATAATCGGGTCGTTGGTAAATCTCCACGTTCTTGAACGCACGCCGCACGCCCTTAGTCACCCTGCGATAGGAGCCGCACCATGTTGATCTCTCGTAAGCCGACCCGCGCACTCACCTTGGCCGTCCTCGGCACGTTGCTGCCGGGCATCTCCGCCAGCGTCCACGCGCAGACCAAAGCGCCACCGCAAGTCGTCAAGCCACCCATCGCGCTGGCGTATATCGATGTCGCAACGAGTACGAGCGATATCCCCGGTGCAAACATGTTTGGCGGCGCGATGCAGGGCGGCCAATCTGGCGGTGCATTTGGTGCATTGGGTGGTTTGCTCAAAGGCGCGGCTGGTGGTGCGACGGGTCGCGGCAACACCTTCGGCAACACGCGCTCGTTTGGTTTCGGCAGCGGCAAGTATGTGGACGTATCGGTGTACACGAGCAAGAACCGCTCGCTGGCCGAAGCCACGCAAGCCATCCCATCGGTGATGAATCTCGGCGACTCACTCAAACTGGTTGCACCGATTCCCGAGAAACCCGTGCCCACCACGCCGCCTGATGAGCGTCCGGTTGAGCGCACCGACTACGAGCCGCCCAAAGGCAAGATCTTGCTCTATTGGGGCTGTGGCGAAAATATCCGCCCTGGTCAACCGCGCGTGCTCGATATGGCCAACGCGCGCATCGATGACTTCGCAAAGATTTTCATCGCACGTGGCAGCACCACCAAAGGTGCGCGTTCTGAGCCAGGACACCCCGCGTGGCCAAACAAGGAAGATGATCGTCGCGTGCCTGATAACGCATCGCTGGTCGGGCAGCACACCTTTACCGGCAATGGCATCCCGGAGTCATTCAAAGTCACGCTCGGCGCCGCACAGGACTTAATGCCGCCGATTGAGCTCAGCCAGACTAAGGTTGCAGAAGGCGGCGTTAACCTCGAATGGAAATCGATTCCGCACGCGCGTGCGTACTTCATCACCGCCATGGGCGGTAAATCGGATGGCCGCGGCGAGGGCAACGAAATGATTTTCTGGACCTCAAGCGAGCTACCGGAAACCGGCTTCGGATTGATGGACTATCAATCCAACGGCAACATCGACAAATGGCTCGGTGAAAAAGTGCTGTTGCCCGCAAGCGCCACTAAATGTGCAATCCCCAAGGGCATCTTTTCGTCGGGTGATGGCGGCAGAGGCGGCGATGCAGGTGGCATGCTGCGCATGATCGCCTACGGCTCGGAAGCGTTCTTCGCATTTCCACCGCGTCCAACCGACCCAAAGATTCCATGGGAGCCGGATTGGCAAACCAAGGTGCGCGTGAAGTCGACATTCATGTCGATGCTCGGTGGCATGGGCGGCGAATCACGTTCGCGTGGTGGCCGCGAGGAAGCACCTAAAGATGCGCCAAAAGCCAAAGAAGAAAAGAAACCGAACCCAGTTGATTTGTTGAAGGGCTTGTTCGGGCGCTGACGGCCGTCTGCGCGCTTGGCTTGCTACCCATCCAGCGGTGCGCTCCCGGAGAAACAAGGGATTGGCGGGCTACCTTCCCAACCCAATCGTCGAGCCACTCAAAGTCGAGTAGTGACGCGCGATTGTGTCTATACTCCCCTAATTGCATTCGAATTCAATGCGCTTGCGGCAGTGCACCGGTGAGCGACGAGACTCTTGCATGAGCAAATCAACTCGACCGAAGACTTCATCGTCAGATAAACCGGCAACTAAAGCCCGCGCAATCCAACCGCGTGACCCCAAACGACCCGTCACGTCCTACGACGTTGCGCTTCGCGCCGGCATATCGCAATCGGCAGTGTCACGCTGCTTCAAACAGGGGGCAAGCGTCTCAAGCGCGATGCGCGCGCGAGTCATGAAGGCGGCGCGCGAGCTTGAATACACGCCCAACGCGATGGCGCGGAGCCTGATTACGCGGCGCTCAAATCTGGTTGGCGTGCTCATATCAAACCTGACGAACCTCTACTACCCAGAGGTGCTGTCCGAGTTGTGCCAGCAATTCGAGAAACGCGGTATGAGAGTGCTGCTATTCACGTTGCCTCATGAGGCTGACGTCGATGAGGTCATCACCCGCGTATGGGAGTATCAAGTTGACGGCGTCATCGCTGCAGCACGCCTAACTTCGTCGCAAATCGAGGAATTCGAGCGTCGGCATATTCCCCTTGTGCTATATAACCGCACTCTCTCGGACCGAACGGTAAACGCGGTCGTGTGCGATCAAGTCGAAGCCGCGCGACTGCTCGTTACGCGCCTAGCAGCAGCCGGGCACAAGCGCTTTGGCATTATCAGTGGCCCCAAGGACTCGGTGGTTGGGATCGAGCGAACACGCGGCTCCAAGCAACGCTTGTTGGAACTGGGCCTGCGAGAACCTGCTGTCGTTGCTGGCAACTACGACTACCGGAGCGGCGCAGACGGGTTGCGCCAACTCGTGAAGCAAATGGGACGCGCACCTGACGCTGTGATTTGCGCAAACGAC
>JAJTHU010000279.1 GCA_021300055.1 Nitrosomonadaceae bacterium
AGCGTGAGATGTTCTTGTCGCCCAAACTACGTGCGGTCATTTGCAACTCGCAGATGGTGCGCGACGACATCTTGAAGCACTTTGATATCGACCCATCAAAGTTGCATGTCATTCTTTCTGGCGTCGACAGTACCCGCTTTAGCCCGACACTACGCGAAGAGTTTCGCGATGCGACACGCGCAAAGCTGCGTATCCCCAAGGCCGCGCCAGTCGCCTTGTACGTCGGCTCAGGATTTGAGCGCAAAGGATTGGTCGGATTCTTGACGGGGTTAGCCGAGCTCACCGCCCACGGCACGCTACGTCGTGAATCGGTGCGCGGTATTGTCGTCGGCCACGACAAGCATCTGCGCCGTTACCAGGCGTTCGCCGATCAACTCGGACTCATTGATCGGGTCGCGTTTGTTGGCGGGGTTGACGATGTCAGACCGTACTATGCGGCGGCTGATATCTTCGCGTTACCCACCCTTTACGATCCCCTACCCAACGCGTGTTTAGAAGCGATGGCTTGCGGTTTGCCCACAATCACCAGTACGCGATCGGGTGCGGCCGAGTTAATTGCGGACGGCGTCGAGGGGTTCGTGACCGATGCCTTGGACACACCCGCGATTGCGGATTCAATGCGTAAAGCATTTGACGATGCCGGCATGGGTGCTCGCGCACGTAACCGTGTTTCCAAGCTCACGCCCTCTGCCATGGCAGATGCGTACGTAAACCTCTATCACGACCTGCTGTTTGGCAACGCGGCCTAGAATATCGTCATGACAACCGACGCCTTTAGCACCGAACGTACGCCATCAGGGGTTCTCTACAAGAGACTTCTGGGCTACGTGAAGCCCTACCGCTGGCCATTTGCGGGCGCCATTTTGGCGATGGCAATCGGCGGCATCGTCGAAGGAAGCTTCGCGTGGTACTTCAAGTACATGCTCGAGACGCTATTTGTTGAGGACAACGAACGCTATGCGGCTTTGGCCGGATTTGGCGTGGTGCTGGTGTTCTTCTTCTCTGGCTTGTCGCACTTCATCGCAGGCTATGGCATGCAGTGGGTGGGCAACAAGCTGATGCTAGACATCCGCAACCAGATGTTCGCCAAGTTGATTCGTTTGCCTGTGCCGATGTTTGACCGCGTGACCTCCGGAACGCTGATGTCCAAAGTCACCAACGACGTCATCGGTGTACAGGCAGCAGCAACGACCGCGCTCACATCCTTAGTGCGCGGCACGTTTACATTGATCACGCTGCTCGTGACGATGTTCGTGCTCAATTGGAGGCTGACGCTGATTACTTTTGTCACCGTGCCGTTATTGGGGTGGATCATCCGCTCTTTTGGCAAGCGTCTGCGCCGCATTAACGAACAAGGCCAAGTCGCGCATGCCGCGATCACCGATGTGCTGGAAGAGGCCATCCGTGGGCAAAAAGTCGTCAAGGTCTTTGGTGGCGAAGCCTACGAGGCTTCACGTTTCGATCACGCTGCGAACACCATTCGACGTCTCAACATGAAGCAAAGTGCCGCAGCGGCTGCCGCCACGCCGCTCACGCACCTGATCGTATCGATGGCGATTGGCTTCATCATTTACCTTGCCGCCAGCCGCACCCTAGGGACTGGCATGGAGATCGCCGAGTTTGTGACCTTCATCATGGCTGCCGCTGGATTGGTGCCGCAAATCAAGCAACTGGCCAGCGTTAACGAACAGATCCAAAAGGGCCTTGCTGCC
Source organism: Nitrosomonadaceae bacterium (assembly GCA_021300055.1). Taxonomy (GTDB): domain Bacteria; phylum Pseudomonadota; class Gammaproteobacteria; order Burkholderiales; family Usitatibacteraceae; genus UKL13-2. The sequence goes on from JAJTHU010000279.1 coordinate 1,713, forward strand.
TCACAGAGCGTGTTCTCGCTAATTGATGCCGTGCCAGAGAACGACAGCGGCACCAAACGCATCGAGCGCGCGACAGGGCGTCTGCAGTTTGATGGCGTCAGCGTCCAGTACGCATCTAAATCAACCCCAGCACTTGATTCAGTTAGCTTGGAGATTCGACCGGGCGAGACTATTGCCTTGGTTGGCCCATCCGGTGGCGGTAAGACGAGTTTGGTCAACCTTGTGCCACGCTTCTTTGAGCCAAGCGCCGGCCGCGTGTTGCTGGACGGGATGAATATCACGGACATTCGCCTTGCTCACCTTCGCGCGCAGATGGCCTTGGTGAGCCAAGACGTCGTTTTGTTCAACGATACGGTGGCCGCAAATATCGCTTACGGCGCAAAAGACGCCAATCGTGACGCCATTGAGGCGGCTGCACGCGCCGCGCACTGCTTAGATTTCATCGGCGCGTTACCGGAGCAGTTCGATACAGTGATCGGTGAAAACGGCGCGCGTCTTTCCGGTGGGCAGCGGCAAAGACTTGCCATCGCCCGCGCGCTTTACAAGAACGCGCCGATTTTGTTGCTCGATGAAGCGACGTCTGCCTTGGATAGCGAATCGGAGCGCGCTGTCCAAGAGGCGCTTGATGTCTTGATGCAGGGGCGCACGACCATTGTCGTTGCACACCGGCTTTCAACGATCGAAAACGCCTCACGCATCGCGGTGATGGAAGCGGGAAAGATCGTCGAACTTGGGCCGCATAGCGAGCTGATTCGTCGTGGCGGACTTTACGCAAGCCTACATCGCCTGCAATTCGCGACGGCCTAGTTGCTAAGCCTGTTCCGATTGCGATGACTCGTGCTGCGATAGCGCGAGCAACATGCCTAGCAGTGCACCGAACAGCAGAATCGCGTGGCGCCCGAAAAAATCATCGGTCATGTTGCGTAGGAGTACGCCGAAGACCAACATGAGACCGCACGTCGCAGCTACGCGAACTCCGCTCGGTCCCAATCGGCGTATCCAGAACGCGTGGGCAAGACTGAAAAACAGCAGCAGTGCGATCACCGCACCTGGCACGCCCAACTGAATGGCGTAGTTCAAGACCAGGTTGTGCGCGTGGCGAAATACCGCCGCAAACCCTGGGGTCGTGTACTGGGCGACGAGCGCGTCAGTGGCGCTTGCGGTACGAAACCCGTAGCCGAGCACAGGCTTCTCTGCAACCGTATGCAGCGCGGCGCGCCAAATTTCTTGTCGATCGTCTTGCCGCAAGATACTCACACCATCGACCTGTGCCGCCGGAAACTGTCGCGCGCGGATCTCGGAAGCCGCAAAAAAAGCGGTTGCGCTAACGCCAATCACGATCGTCACCAGCACAATCGTAAGCCGCCCATGCTGTTGCTGATCGCCCCGCAACATCAACACAGCAATGGCAAACATACCGCCCAAGCAAAGCCATGAAATTCGATTGCCGCTTTGCCAGACTGCGATCAAGATCGCCAAGGCTGCCACAAACGCGCCAACTTTAATGATGGTGCTGCGCTGCGCTGCCCATGCGTCCTCGCGCCATGCGAGCGGCACGAGCGCGGCCAAACTAACGGCCCAAGTCGATAGCCACCCCACATTCACGTAAGCGGGCTCGTGGCCGCCGATGCCGGGGCGAGCGGGGTCCAGCACTGCCATCACGGCGAGGATAAACATACTGATTGAAAGTGCACCGAGGATCGGGGTCAGTTTGGCGCCCTCGCGAACCAACGAATACATGACCAGTGCCGCAATCGTCGGCGTGAGCACGTCACCTCGCCACGAGGCGATGCTGGCGCGCAACTCCGGACTCACGAGCAAGCTGTGCAAGAGCACAAAAACGATCCACGTTGCGACGGAGAATCGCAACAGGCGCCCCTGTGGAATATGGAGCAATGAGCGTCGCTCGCGCAGGCTCGCCAACACCAGCAGCAGTCCGGCAACCACGAACAGTGCGGCACGAACCGTTGCGCTGCTACGGAACGGCGCGCTAAGCAGCGATAGGGCAGCGCACCACACGCCAATCTGCACGCAGAGGCTGCTGAGCGGCGCCAGTGCGGCAGTGTTCGCGGGATTCAAGCGCGCTCCTGTGCGGCGGATGTGGGGGGGGCGATTTCCAGCCAGCCGTTTTGCATCAACCACATCTTGGCAAACTGGCGCAGACGCTTCCAGCTCAAGCTCGACACAGTCTCCGGCCATAAGCTTTGAACAAAGCGGCGCGCCCGGCATGCATCGAGCACTTGGGCCTGTGCGTTTGCCTCGGGCAGCTGTTTGCAGAGTTCAAACACTTGAAGTGCTTGGCCAATCACTTCGCCGCTGAGGAGCCGGCGCAGCTTCGGTGCCGAGACGTACTTTGTGTTGATTTCGCGTAGTTGCGCGATCACCGTGAAATAGCTTTCGATGCGAGGCATGAGTTGTCGGCTCGATAGCGCTTGCGTCAACGACGTAGCGTTCACACGGTAGCGGTACAAGTTGGCATCGACCGCTGTGGCGCGCTTGGCGCGTACCGCCGCCTCGGTGATAAATGCGATGTCTTCGTGGATGAGCCCCGGGTGAAACCGCAGCCCAAGCGAATGGATATATTCGCGACGATACCAGTAGGTCCACAAAAAGTGCCGCCAGCATTTGTGGCCTACCAATCCTTCCGTGAACACTTCGCCCTCGACAGGGATAGCGGCGGAGACACGCACTAGCTCTGCGGGCAGGCCCAACGTTTGCGTTGGTTCGCCCGCCACCTCGCGGGTGGCCGCAAAGCATACGAGGTCAAGCTGCGATGCGTGCGCATCGGCGTGCTGACTCTTATCGAACGAAGTCAACAGAGCTGCCGCCGCCTCTGGGTCGATCAGATCATCAGCATCGACGTACCAAACAAATTCGCCACGCGCAGTTTCAAGTGCTGCATTGCGCGCCGCTGCAACACCTGCATTTGGGCGGTCAATCAGTCGCAGCGTCCCGATTCGAGTCGCTGCGGCCTGCAGCAATTCCAAGCTCGCGTCAGTCGAACCATCGTTGACGACAACCCACTCAACGCGGCCGGGATGCAAGGCGCAAAGCACTTCTACGGCATCGATCAGCGCAGGCAGATACGCCTCGGCGTTGTAGACCGGCGTCAACAGGCTGAGCGTGGGTTGTTCGACTGAATGCGGTTCGGAGATCAACGGTGGGATACGTCAGGGAGGTGGCGCGATTATAGGTTGGGGGGCACAGGACACGCTTGTACTGCTCACCATATGCCTCGGCCGACCGCTTTCACCAATGAGGCGTCAATCGACGTAATATGCCGACCATCATGTCCGCGCGTCTGCACGTTTGCATTGTCCTGTACCGCCCAGACGCGAACTGGCTGCGCCGTTCGCTGCACGCCACCCTCAATGCGTGTGCACGCGCGATTAGCGACGGGGACGTTGCGAGCGCTGCCATCGATGTTGTCAACAATGACCTATCCGCAGCGAGTGCAGTCACTGCGGCTCTAGATGAAGTTCGGCATCAGCTAACGCCCGCTATCGCGTTGCGCCAGATCGATGCGCCCCAGAATCTTGGCTTTGGCGCGGGCAACAACCTCGCATTGCGTGACAGCAGTTCGGATTACGTGCTCGTCATTAACCCCGACGTTGAAATGCAGCCCGACGCGCTTTCAAATGGCATACGCCACCTCGCTGCTGCGCCAGACTGTGGCATGGTCTCGCCCGTCGCGATGTTTCCGGACGGGCAACCACAGTATTTGGTTAAGCGCCATCCCGGGCTACTGACCTTGGCTTTACGCGGCTTCGCGCCGCGCGTAATACAAGCGCTTTTTGCCGAACGCCTCGCGCGCTACGAGCGCCGAGAGGTCGGTTTTGATCAAACCATTCTCGGCTGCGAAATTGTCTCTGGCTGTTGGATGCTGATGCGCGGCTCACTCTGGCGACAACTCGGCGGCTTTGACGAGCGCTTTTTTCTTTACTTCGAAGACTTCGACCTCTGTCTTCGGGCCTCTCGACTCGCGCGGCTCGATCGCGTGAGCGATTGCCGCATTGTCCACGCTGGTGGGCACGCCGGTCGCAAGGGCTGGGCTCACATCATGCTATTCAGCCGATCTGCGCTCATGTACTTCAACAAGCACGGCTGGCGCTGGTAACGCCGCGGCGCCTTACCTCAATAGTGCGCGGTTTTGCAACTTAGCGATCTGCGCGTTTTGGTATCAGACCTTCGAGCGCAGGAAGCTTCTTGCGCAATTCGTCGGTGACCGCTCGCGCCTCATCACCATTCGACACAACTGTCGGCGTAATCAACACGACCAACTCGGTGCGATTGTTGCGGAACGTCTGTGTGCCAAACAAACCACCGATGATCGGAATCTTTGATAGCAGGGGCACACCATAAGAGCCGCTACCACGGTCGTTTTGAATCAAGCCGGCGAGTACCATCGTTTCGCCACTGGCCACGTTAACCACGGTTTGCGCCTTGCGCGTGTTGATGGGCGGGTTGCTGCCAGATGTCGCGCCGGCCGAGCTCACCTCTTGATTCACATCGAGCGTGACGCGCCCGCCTGCATTGATGCGTGGCGTGACCGAAAGCAAGACACCGGTATCGATGTACTGCCGCGTTGTGACGATATTGCCGCCCGTGCCTGTGCCGGTACTCGAGCCAGTCTCAACCGAGATGCGCGTACCGACATTGACGATGCCTTTTTCGTTGTCGAGCACCAAGAGCTTCGGGGCTGACTCGACGCGCGCGCGGCCATCGTTACCCAAGGCTTGCAGAACGGCGCGAATGTCTGTGCCAACCACGTTGATGAGTTGCAAACCGGGCGTGCTTGGCACAATCGGCGATGTGCCGCCAGCGGCGGGACCGCGCGGATCGGCATTTCCGATACCCGGTAGCTGTGGCAGTGCGCGGGGCAAGATGCTGCCGTCACCACCGGCGTTGCGCAATGCGCCAACGGTGTTGTTGCGCGCATTGATGAACCACTCGATACCGAACTTCAACTCATCGGTGAGCGTCACCTCAGCCACCAGCACTTCAACGAGCACTTGACGACGCGGCACATCGAGTTGGCGCAGCGCGGCGAGGATAGTTTCGTAATCACCCGGGGAAGCGAGGATCAGCAGCGAGTTGTTGTCGTTGTCCGGGATGATGCGCGTATCTTTCGACACTGCGGTTCCGCTTGACTGGAACAGGTTGGAGATAAATGCACCAAACCCTTGGCCAGCACCTGCCGCTCCCGCCTGTCCTTGCTGCGGCGTTGTCGTAGTGGCTGGGCGCGCACCGGGTGCAAGCGTCGGCCCAGGCGCCGTGCCGGTCGGGCCGGTACGGTTGCCGTAAACATCTGACAGTAACTGCGCCAAACGGTCAGCGCGGCCGTTTTGCACGGGGTACACGTTGAGGCGCATGCCGCCGCTAAGGCCGCCGCCTTTGTCGAGCCTTTCAATCCACTTACGCGCCTCTTCCAAGTAACGCGGTTGCGTCGTGATCACGAGCAGTCCGTTCAGTCGCTCAATCGGCACAATGCGCACAATGCCGGCAAGCGGGCTTGCGGAAGCGGCGGCGGCCGCGCCGGCTTGACCTGGTGCAACTGGACCACTCGTGCTCGAGCCAAAAATCCGATCAAGGTCAGCAGAGAGCGCCTTCACGTCGGTTTGCATCGGGAACAAACCGACCGAGTAACCGGAGAGGTAATCGACATCGAAGAGATCGATCACTTCCATCATGTGCTTTAGTTCGCGCTGCGTGCCCGACAGAATCAACAGGTTGCGTAGCTCATCGACGCGGATCGACGACTGCGGTTCAACCGCGTAAGGTTCCAGAATACGCGCCATGTCGCGCACGCCTGCAAATTTGAGCTGCACGATCTGGACGCTGTAACCGTTCGGCAGCTGAGCCGCCGTCGTTGCCACTTGCGGCGTTACTGAGCCGCGCGTGCCCAAATTGGCCGGCATGATTTTGTACAGCCCTTCTTCGCGCACCATGACTTGGCCGTTCTGACGCAACAGCATTTCAAGGATGGGGATGAGCTCACTCCGCGGGACGGGCCGCGACAAACGAATCGTGACTTGCCCGGTTGTCTGGGGGTGTACGCTGAACGACTCTCGCAGCATATCGCCCAGAATCGATTGCACGACCGCGCGGATATCAAGCGACTCGTAATTCAGCGTGAACTCTTCCGGTCCCTTGGGTGCGGCGGGCGGTGTCGAACCGGGCGGCTTGACGAACTGACCCGTCCCGGGAAAAAGGCGCGAGTTATCTTGCGTGCTTGGTGGGGGCGGAATGCGACGATTCGGCGGCGTGCTGACATTGCCAGCAGCCGGCGCCGCGGCTGTGGCGGGTTGGGGCGGCGACGGCTTGACCTCGCGCGTCGGAATCGTCGCACTTGATGCGGCAGGGGCTGCGCTGGTCGCCGCGCCAGCCGGGGCCGGATCGGCAGGTACGCCAGGGGATTCTTTCGGCTCGAATGCCGTACATCCCACCAGAAACAGGGCGCACAGACAGACGAGATGCAATCGCGGTACTGGGAATAGAGGTCGCATGCGCATCATTATTGCGGCAAGTTCTGAAAACGGCGACGCCGCAGTTGAGGTTGATTAGGGTCAGCGGTGGGTTGCGCCGCGGCTGGATTGTTTGGGTTCTGGTTCGGCGGGTAGGCGGCGGGTACGCCAGGTGGGGCCGCGGTGGCCCCTCCAGCCGTCATGGACGGTGGAACGGGCGGTTGGCCGGCAGGGCCAAAGTTGCTACCGGGCATCCCCGGAGGGGCGACCGGCTGCGGCGCTGCCGCGACCGCGGGCTGACCGGGTGGGCCTAATGCAGGGTTGGGCGCAGCCCCGGGCTGTGGCGCGCCTGCGGTTTGTGCGGGCGGCGGCGGCCGCGGCGACGTAGAGGTCCGCAAGACGAGCTCTTCAATCTCATCGCCTTGCTTCAGCGTGACGCGATTACCCGCCACCGAGTCGACCATGATCCCGCTGATTTCTGCGCCTTTGTTTACTCGGTGTGTCTTGTTGGTGGCGATCTCATAAAGGAACGCGACAGATACTTGATCGCTGACGGTCGTCCCCGCCAAGCGGAATTGGCCCTTCTTCATGGCGGTCTGCGTGGCCGCACCCGCCGGTGCTGGACGACGCGTAGGAACGAACAGCGGCCGCTCTAAAGTCTCCTTAAAGCCGGTTTCGAGCGCACCCAGTTTGAACGCCGGCAGGAGCTTGGGAGGGGCTGCCGCCGCCGCGTTTGACGTGGACATCGCAGGCTCGCCCCACAGGCGTTGGCCAAAGTCGGTTTCCCATGCAATGACGCCAACGACAATCGCTAGCGCACCAGAAAGCACGGCCGTGAGGACGTAACGATCAGCGATCACGGCTTCGCTCCTGCGCCTGAGGCCTTTGCGTTACGGCCGTTCGCGCCCGCCTTGCCTGAGGCTTTGTCAGCCGCGCGAGTGTCACCACCCGAAGCCACCTCGTTGGGCGGAATCGATGCATAGGCGGACACGTCAAACTGCACAAAAACTTCAGGTTCGAATCCTGCCTGGGGCTTGAACCCCGGAGGCACCTGAGCACGCACTGTGAGATTGTCGAGATACATGTACGGCTCGCGACCTTCGATCGCATGCAAGACTTGCCGAAGATTCTGCATGGTGGCGGCCAGTTGCATCGTCGCACTCACCTGGCGAAATGCGCCCTCGTCTTTGTGCGGCAGCAGCTGAGACGAAAGCACGCGTCCCCCGCTGGCTTCAATCACTGCTTTAGCGGCGTCCTGCAAGTCTGCTCCCGCCAAGGCCGCGGTTGCACCCTTCACAAAATAGCGCTTAGTATCGCGGCCCTTGAGTTCTTCAACGGCCTTAAGTAACTGTGGGCGCTGCTGATTGAGCGATGTGTAGCTCTTGAGTTGCCTTGCCAGTTTGGTCGCCGCCCCGTCGTAACGCTCGTATAAAAACCAACTTGGCACGGCGATCGCCGCCACGAGCAGCAAACCCGTCAAGGCAGCGAGACTGAGCGCAACAGGGCGCGCTGACTTCGGCGCGAACAGCCCCGTTCGAGCGCCGGCTGGCTTGTTGATGCTTACTGAGTTCGCGCTCATTTCGCAGGATCCTTGAGCGCTGCAGGCGGTGCGTTGTCCGTCGCCGTATTGCGTGGCTTCGGCTCGCCGTTGGGAGACGCCGCCTTGGCAGGGATAACAGTGGTCGGCTGCGGCGCGACGGCAGGTGCTGCCGTTGGTGCTGTGG
>JAJTHU010000238.1 GCA_021300055.1 Nitrosomonadaceae bacterium
CTTCCGAAGAAGGCGTGTCCTAGCCCCGTGAGCGCGCGCAATCGCTCGGCGAGCTCGATGGCGGGCGCGTGGGTAAACCCGGCGAGCATCGCGTGTTCCAACACATCGAGTTGGTCACGTAGCGCAGCGTTGATGCGAGGATTGGCGTGACCAAATAGGTTCACCCACCAACTCGACACGCAGTCGAGGTAGCGCCTCCCCTCGAAGTCTGTGAGCCACACACCCGAGGCGCTGGCGATGGGCACGAGCGGGAACTGCTCATGGTGCTTCATCTGGGTACACGGATGCCACACGGCCGCCAGCGAGCGTGAAACCAGCGCGGCGTTTCGTTCGCTCTCGCCCTCGGATGCTGCGCGCGCGGTGTTGTCGCTGGAATTCATCGCGACGCAATGTATCACAGTGATGCGCCGCCCTGCCGCACTGATTACTCGCAGACAAGTTCTGCGTCGGCGCTCGTACTCAGGGTTGATCCCCATGGCATCTGCGCGTCCCAAACGAAAGAGATGCATCAACTTCCCTCGGCTGTTTGCCCATTTCCGGACCGCGCATTGGCGAGAACATCAACTGTGCAGTGGCTAAGCACAGACGCCTTTGCAGCGCTTGGGACAGTGAGCCGATGTAGGGTGCGTTAGCACTTTGACCTCTCGGTGGCTAGCAACACGCAAAGGCAAGGTTTTGCTTCAATGTATTAGTCGGTTGTGAGGCGAGGCCCTCAAAGTCCCTCAGATCTCGCCGCGCGATCGTGTCACGACGATTGGAAAGGGGCTTCCCGATGACAGTGCCATTGCTCGACTTAGTTGAATCGCAGATGATTGCGAATCGGCTTCCTCTGGTTGCGGTTTCCCTTGCCGCTGTGCCACACGCGAATACACCGACCGTGCTGACACTGCACTGGCATGGCTTTGTTGAGCTAAAGCTGCATCAAGACTCCGAGGCCGTCGGATACCAGTCGGTCCCGTCCAGCGCGCTGCAAGTAAACCAGCGTTGGGATCAATTTGACGACATCGAATTCGACGCACTCGAAACAGCTTGGGAGCTCGGTGCCTGGAGTTTGGAGCGGATTGAGGCCAAGCCGTTTTCTCGGCCCGGCGCCGACCCGCACGAAGCGGTGTTGGGCATGGCCGCGTTCGGTACCTCACCGGTCAGCATCGACGGCGAACCTCCGTTTGTCGCCGACGTTCCAGACGCCGACGACCTCATTGAGGCCGCTGGCCGAAACGGCTATGTACAGTGGACGTTTCGCCCCGTGCGTGGGGGCATGTGGGCCGACGTTAGCGACGATGTGACCTTGGAGGCGGGTGGCTACCGCAACCCGACCTGCCCACTCGTCACCAAACCCGTCCTAGACGTCAGTCGGCTGCGGCAGCCGCGCCGCGTTGTGTACCCGTTCGGGCGGAGTCGATTTGACAGCCTCGGCGGGTCGCAGCGGAGCCGCCAATTGGGTAAAGAGGCCAGCCACGAGGCAGCCTTTCGGTTTGGCGGCTCCCCCTGAAGCCGTCTAACGAGCGCAACTTAGCTTTGCTCGGCGCCCAATGAGGTCTTGCACGTTTCGCAGCGCGCTCACCAGTTATCCAACCGACCCACCAGCACCTCGCCCCACCCGAAGAAAAAACAACTCCGCTTATTTGAAGCGGTTTAGATCAGAACCCAATCCCATGAGTGAGTAATCGCTCATTTTTCAGTCCAATCTGATTCGGGCTCTATCATATTCGTTGGCTAGACTATCGAATTCGGTGGCAATGGACACAGGCGCACCGTGCCGTTCTCTTAATCAGCGAGCATGGCGACTGACTTCTGCTCCAGAATCGCCAATCGACGCTATTTCTGGTGAAGTTTAATGGCGCGCTTGGCGCGGCACCCTGGCGTTCCGGTGAGGATGGATCGGAGCTCGGTGAGCCTGCACTGGATCCGAGTAATGCGCTGGCCCAGTTCGTTGATCAGATATGGCCGTCGCCCCTGGATGCTACGTATTTTGCCCTCGAAGCCAATACAAATCGCGTCGAACTCTCGAGCAGTAATGCTAAAGCGCTGGAGGTACTCGCGCTTCAGTTCGCTCCTTGAGGCAACCCATTGAGTCCCTCAGGTTTCGCCTCGCAACCGTATCACGATGATTGGAAAGGAGCTTCGCGATGAAAATGCCGCTACTCGATTTGGTTGAATCGCAGATGATCGCGAACTGTCTCCCGCTAGTGGCGGTCTCGCTCGCCGCCGTCCCGCACGCCAACACGCCAACCGTACTCACGTTGCATTGGCATGATTTCGTTGAATTGAAGCTGCATGAGGATTCCGAGGCAGTCGCATATCAGTCCGTGCCGTCGAGCGCGCTTCAGGTTACTCAGCGCTGGGATCAACTTGACGATGCTTGATTCGACACGCTCGGAACTGAGGAGGTAGTTCGCAACTTGTCTGCTGCCGGCAGTGTCGATAGATTGTTCATACAAATCCCACACGCAATCAATCTTGGAAGCGAGGGAACCCGTGTCAGAAATTCTCATCTATGGCGCTGCGGGATACACTGGTCGGCTCTGCGCCGAGGAGCTCGTTAGAACCGGCCTCCGGCCTCGCCTTGGCGGGCGCAATGAAGCGGTGCGAGTGACGGCTAGGCACCTCGACCTCAAGGCAACCATATTCGACTTGAGCGAGCCGCGCGAAATCGAGCAGCATCTCCGGGGGGTGAGCCTCCTGCTTAATCTCTCTGGTCAATTCCTCACGACCCAGAAGCCCCTCATCGAAGCCTGTTTGGCCTCTGGCACCCACTACGTCGACCTCGCGGGCGAGGTGGAGGACACTTCCAACGCTTTCGCCTTCGACGAGCGGGCTCGCCGTGCGAACATAATGATCATGCCGGGTGCTGGCTTCAATGTCGCGCCCTCCGATATCGCGGCAGGACTCGCGAAGCAAAGTTTGCCGGATGCGAACGAACTGGTGATCGCTCTGGCCACAGACGGCGGGGTGTCTCGCGGCACCCTCAAGGGAATGCTGTCGCACATCGAACATCCGGGACATCGAAGAGTCGGTGGCGTCTTGGTCACGGCCCGGCCGGCCGAAACCAATCTGGACTTTCAAGTTGCCGGCAGGAAGTTCTGCGCGGTCTACGATCCGTGGCTCGGGGACCTTTTCACCGCAGGGGTTTCGACCGGCATCGCCAACATCTCGACCTATTCTGTTTTGCCACGGCTCGCGGTCGTGATGATGAAGGGGCGGCTGCTTTGGCTTCGTGATCTTATCCTGAACCACTTGCTTCCACTCTTCCCAGAGGGTTCGTCTGCGCGCCAGCTGCGCAACGGCAGGACCTACGTTCTCGCGGTCGCTTCCAACGGGAAGACGCAGCAGCGGGTCGCGTTGACGGGTCCGGAAGCCTACCGGTTTACGGTACTCTGTCTGCGCGAGATTAGCCGTATGGTAATCGCGGGGAAGTGGTCCCCCGGCTTCCAGACGCCGGCCCTTTACGGGCGGGAACTGCTCGACGGTATTGAGGGGGTGAAATGGGACTGACGACCGGCGAGGTACTCGGCAGGCACAGCGGCGATGCGAGGCCCGCGCCTCAGGCGGACTGTCTTGCTACCCGAGAGTCACCTTTACACCGATGAACTCGACACGGTCGATCTAGCTACTCGGTTTGACACGCCGCTGTTCGTGCTGTCCGAGACGCAGTTACGGCGCAATGTCCGCCGGTTCCGCGCCGCCTTCGCCGCTGAGTGGGAGGGCCCGGTGGACGTGATGCCGGCGTCCAAGGCGAACGCCACTCTCACCAGTCGGCGGATCCTCTCTAACGAAGGTGCCGGATCCGACTTGTGCTCGCTGGGTGAGCTGGAGGGTGTGTTGAGTCCGCCGGTAGACCGGTCCCTGGTGTCGTTCAACGGCAGGGGCTAGAGTCGCGACTCCCTGACGCGGTGTGTGCACGAAGGGGCCGCATCACGGCCAAAGATGTCGATGAGATCAGACTTGTCCCGGCGGCATCAGCCGAACAGGGCCGCACTGCGAAGATCCGCCTGCGCGTCAAACTGACTGTGCCAAACTTGCGGAGACCGGCCGATTCCTCGCAACTGATCGTACCGATCGATCTCGCACCTCAGGTCTACAAGTCCGGCATCCCCCGGAGTTTCTTGTCTAGATGGGTCGGCGCGCCATAGCCGCACCCAATATCGACTAGGTCCGGCTACACGTACATCAAGGTCGTCACCACAACGGCATCCAGATCAGCATGGATGGCAAGGGCTGCTGGCGCGACCGCATCCGCACCCTACGACAATCCAGCTAAGCCACGGGGAGATGTCAAAGACAAATTTGGTAACAGTCTCTCACAACTATTTCACATTCATCCCAATAAGCTGATCGCTCTCCTACCGCCATGTCGAGTGCCCCCTATGTCCCGAACTTTTGTTACGATCCTTCGCACTATTGCCCTAGCCGTTGGCGCGCTCTTTATCTTGCTGCGAGGCCC
>JAJTHU010000013.1 GCA_021300055.1 Nitrosomonadaceae bacterium
CAACACCCTCACGCCGCCTCTCCTTCGGTGCCGCCGAGGATGAGTAACTTGTTACGCAAGCTGCGAAGTTCGTCGCGCAACTGCGCGGCTTTCTCGAACTCAAGATTGCGCGCAGACTCGAGCATCTCTTTTTCCGTGCGCTTGATTGCTGCCTCAAGCTGCTTTTCGTTGAGAATTTCGTACTTCTTTCGGTCCTGCGCCGCCTTCTTTTCGATGCGCTTCTCGTCGATGTCGTAGACACCGTCGATGATGTCCTTAATGCGCTTGGTCACGCCACGCGGCGTGATGTTGTTTGCCATGTTAAAGGCAACTTGCTTGGCGCGTCGGCGGTTGGTTTCGGCAATCGCCGCCCTCATCGAATCCGTCTCGCGATCCGCGTACAAGATCGCCATGCCGTTTAAGTTACGCGCGGCACGTCCGATGGTTTGGATAAGCGAGCGCGTCGAACGCAAGAAGCCCTCTTTGTCTGCATCAAGAATCGCCACCAACGAAACTTCGGGAATATCCAAGCCTTCGCGCAGCAGGTTAATCCCCACCAGCACATCGAACATGCCGGCGCGCAAATCACGGATGATCTCCACACGCTCAACGGTGTCAACGTCTGAGTGCAGATAGCGCACCTTAATGCCGTGCTCCGACAAAAAGTCGGTCAGATCTTCGGCCATGCGTTTGGTGAGCGTGGTGACCAAAACCCGTTCACCGACGTTGATGCGTTTATTGATCTCGGAAAGCACATCGTCAACTTGGGTGCTCGCGGGGCGCACTGACAGCGTCGGGTCAACCAGCCCAGTGGGACGCACGACTTGCTCAACCACCTGCCCTTGGTGCTTGGCCTCGTAATCGGATGGTGTCGCGGAGACGAACACGGTTTGCCGCATCATCGACTCGAATTCATCAAAGCGCAGTGGACGATTGTCCATCGCTGACGGCAAACGGAATCCGTAATCGACCAAGTTCTCTTTACGTGCGCGGTCGCCCTTGTACAGGCCGCCGACTTGCGGAATGGGGACGTGGCTCTCGTCGATGAACATCAGCGCGTCTTTGGGGAGATAGTCCACCAAGGTCGGCGGCGGCGAACCTGCTGGACGACCCGTCAAGTGCCGCGAGTAGTTTTCGATGCCCTTACAAAATCCGATCTCGTTCAGCATCTCGAGATCAAACGTGGTGCGCTGCTGAATGCGCTGAGCCTCAAGGAGTTTGTTTTCTTTTTGGTAGTAGTCGATGCGCTCACGTAGTTCCGCTTTGATGCCCTCGATGGCTTGCAACGTGCTGGCGCGCGTCGTCACATAGTGGCTCTTCGCATACACCGTAAAACGCGGGATCTTTTGCAAGATGTGGCCGGTGAGCGGATCGAACAGCGACAACGACTCGATCTCGTCATCAAACATCGAAATGCGCAGCGCAAACTCGTTGCTCTCGGCAGGATGCACATCCAGCGAGTCACCGCGTACGCGGAAGGTGCCGCGCTTAAAGTCGATTTCCGCGCGCGAGTACTGCATCGCGGTCAGCTGGCGAATCATGTCATGCTGCGAAACGCGATCGCCCTGGCGCACCAACATGCGCATGTCGTAATAGTCAGTGGGGTCGCCGATACCGTAGATGCATGACACCGTCGCCACGATGATGGCGTCCGGACGCTCAAGCAGCGACTTGGTCGCGGAGAGGCGCATTTGCTCGATGTGTTCATTGATCGACGAATCTTTTTCAATGAACAGATCACGCGACGGAACGTAGGCTTCCGGCTGGTAGTAATCGTAGTAGGAAACGAAGTACTCGACCGCGTTCTCCGGAAAAAACTCTTTCATCTCCGCATACAACTGCGCGGCGAGCGTCTTATTGGGCGCCATAACGAGCGCCGGACGACCAATACGTGCAATCACGTTGGCCATCGTAAACGTCTTACCGGAGCCGGTTACGCCGAGCAGCGTTTGGAACGCGAGGCCATCGTTGATGCCCTCGACAAGTTTGTCAATGGCTTGCGGCTGATCGCCTGCGGGAGGGAACGGCTGGTTCAGCCGATACGGAGAGTTCGGGAAGGTGACGAGAGGCATAGCTGAATTTTATCAGCCGCGACAGGCGCCTCCTTCCTTCTATCGACTGCGCCGCGCTAAAAGTCGACGCGGACACCGGCTTTGATGCTGCGTCCGGGCAGCGGTGCCAGCTGCCGGATGGTGTCGATCGATGCCGCGTTGAACGCACGAGCGTTGCCAAGGTTCGTCCCTCGCAAGAACAAGGTTGCCGATTTGTTTGCAGACAGCGCGACTGTTTTGAGCAGCGACGCGCCCAGCAGCGTGTAGCCGGCCACCGCGCCGCCGTTCTCACCATCAGGGACACGCGCTTGCTTGGCTGCACGCGTGAGGTCAACCGCGAGGCGCCAGCTAGAAAGCGCGACTTCGCTGGACAAACTAACCCGCAGCGGTGCGATGCGCGGCAGCGGCTGACCACGACTGCGGTCATCAGCACGCACGTAGTCCACGCCCAGGCGCCAGTCCCAAATCGTTGATGCCGAGCGCAAGGCGCGGAAGTTCACGCTGGCCTCACCGCCGTAGAGACGCGCTTGCGTGCCCTTGTAAACGTATTCCGGCAGGATTGGCTCGGTACAGCCTGACTCGACCGATGTCCCATCGCCGCAGTCCGTTACGCCCCGGTTGCCTTCTGCATCGCGATCAACGCCGGTACGGCTCAACAGCAAGTAATTCGAGAAGCGCTGGGAGAACACGCTGACTTCGGCGGACGATAGGCCCACCGCTCCTGCTGAGCGCCACTTAAGTCCGAGGTCGATTGCGGTTGCCCGCTCCGGTCGTGCGCCGCGATCCCCCACTTCGTACGCCGCCGTCGCAACATGTGGGCCGTTGGCGAAGAGTTCGTAGTAGGCCGGCGCACGTTGATTCAGGCCGATGTTTGCGCTTAACACGAGTGCCTCGGAAGCACGGAATACCGAGCCAAGGGACGCGCTGGTGAGGTTGAAGCGCCTCTCTTCCGGCGCGCCAAAGCGCGGCGTGTCGCCTGCTCCACCCGCTGACCTGACACGGCTTGACTCGCGACGCACGCCGCCGGACAAACGCCACGGGCCAACGCCGAACTCTTCGTACACAAATACGCCGGTGTTACGCGTGTTGGTCTTCGGCACGAAGGCTTCGTCGCCTTCTGCGGCGAAATCAAAGGCCTCGCGTTGCACGCCGACGACGCCTTGCAAGTTGCCGATCGGCGCGTGGCGAACTTCGGCACGCAATTCGTTGCCCTTGTTGGTGAACACGGTGCCCGCCTCAACACCCTCAAACTCAGTGTGCCGGTAATCGCTTCGGCTGGCTTTGACAAAAACCCCATCTACGATCGTGCCGCCAAGCTCCCGCCAATTGAGTTCGGCTGCGGTACGTGTTTGCCGCATGTCGATACGGACATCTTCTTCCGCAACCGTGCCGTAGTTCGACTGGTAGTTCGAGTGAGAGACCCCCAAGTTGCCTTTTCCGCTGTCAAAGCTCACTGCACCGCCCAGGGCGCCGCCTGAAGCGGTTCCTGAGGAATTCACGATGGGCGACCGTACGCCTGCATTGCTTGGAACACGGTAATCGTCGGTAGACCGCTTGAAGGCATCCGCGTGAAAAGAAACGATGCCATTACCCGTCTCCAACATCGCGGCGACAGAACGCTCATGATCGGCACCGCCAGCTCGCCCCTCAAATGCCCCGCGCGGGCCCGTGATCGGCGATGCGGGAATGCGGTTGTCAACCACGTTGACCACCCCACCGATGGCGGTTCCGCCATACAACAGCGCCGCCGGACCGCGGAGCACCTCGACACGTTCGATGAAAAGCGGATCGATTGCCGGATTGTGATCGTAGGAAATGCTCGATGCGTCGAGCGAGGCGCCTAAGTTCGACAGCACTTTGACGCGGTCCCCATCAAGGCCGCGAATGACAGGCCGTCCAGCATTCGGGCCGAACCACGATGAGCCAACACCCGGGAGTCCATTGAGCGATTCCCCGAGGGTATTTCCTCGACGGAGCAATAGCGCGTCACCCGAGAGCACAGTCAATGGCGCCACCACGTCACGCGCGTCGGTCGCGCGCAGCGGATTGCCGACCACGATAACCTGCTCAGCGGCTCGCTTCGTAGAAGCGGCCTCAGTGACTCCACTGGCAACCTCTGCATTAGCGGGAGCCTGCGCAAAAGCTGAAGTTGGGACAGCACCTGACATCATGCTGCCGATCGCCCAAGCAAGCGTGGTTAGTTGAAGGCGCGGCGCAATGCGTGCGCCCGTGTAGTTCCGTCTCGTCGTGTTCATATCGTTCTTGGAAATTCGGTTGTTGCACCGAGCGTCCGCGGATGTATGCCGCCGAAAGTCTGCTTTCGGCAGCATGAGCGAAATCGCCTGAGCGGAATTGGGCACAAGCGAGCGGACGGTTCCGCTGCCTGTCGGCCTTGAGCACTATTAGTGCATTAATGCATCACAGTTGCATTATAGCGCATCGAAAGCCTGTTGCAACTCTATTGCAACTAATCCTCTGCGCTTGGACGTGCGCCGCTAAGGGGAGTTGAGCTGTTGTAGACGCTCAGCGGCCCGCGCCAACGTCTCTTCTTTCTTGGCGAAGCAGAACCGCACGACGCGTTGATCGTGTGCGTCGTGGTAGAAGGCCGAAATCGGAATACAGGCAACACCGACTTTTGTGGTGAGGTAACGCGCGAAGCTCGCCTCATCCATTTCAGCAAACGCAGGGATGTGCCCGTATTGCGCCGAGACAAAGTAGGTGCTGGGCGATGGCAACCAACGCAGCGGCGTATCTCGGACGACGTCGAGAAAATAATCGCGCTTGGCTTGGTAACACCCGGGAAGTTCTCGGTGCGTGCCAAAGCGCATGTACTCAGCGATGCCGATCTGCGCGGGTGTATTCACCGTGAACACGACGAACTGATGGGCCTTACGAAACTCAGCCATCAATTCGCGTGGGGCGAGGCAATAGGCCACTTTCCAGCCGGTGACGTGGTAGGTCTTCCCGAACGACGAGATCACAAACGCGCGCTCAGCCAGCGATGGGTGCGCCGAGACGCTCTGATGCGCCTGACCATCGTAAACCATGTGCTCGTACACCTCGTCGCTGATCACGACGATATCGGTATCGCGCACCAATGCGTCAAGGGCGTCGAGATCGGCGCGTGACCACTTCGTTGCGGTCGGGTTATGCGGCGTGTTGATGATGATCGCGCGTGTTTTCGGTGTGACGAGTTGCCTCACGGCATCCCAGTTTGGGCGGTAGTCTGGGAACGCAAGCCGCGCATAAACGCACGTTCCACCATGCATACGGATGCATGGCTCGTAGCTGTCGTAAACCGGCTCAAACACGATCACTTCATCGCCAGGATGCACGATGGCAGCCAGCGCGGTATGAATCGCCTGCGTTGCGCCCGCCGTGACTGTGATCTCACTCGCGACGTCGTAGCGCCTGCCATACATGGCTTCCACTTTTTGTGCGATGGCCTCGCGTAGCGCCACAACCCCAGCCATGGGTGGGTATTGGTTGTGCCCGCTGCGCATGGCGCGTTCGACCGCATCGATCAATCGAGGATCACAATCGAAATCGGGAAAGCCTTGCCCCAAATTCACGGCGCCGTGCTCGGCCGCGAGTTGCGACATCACGGTAAAGATGGTGGTGCCGATGTTGGGAAACTTGGAGTCGATACGCATGGCAGAAAGGCAGAGAAGTCGTTACGAGGAATCGTAGCAGCAAGCATTTTGCCGCATCGCTATAATCGTTGTGCAACGCAACAAGCCAACCCACTTCTCTCGAGTCCTTTTCATGCAACTCGCCGCCCGCCTCTCCCGCGTCAAACCATCCGCCACCATCGCTATCTCCGCAAAAGCTGCCGCGCTCAAAGCCTCGGGCAAGAGCGTCATTGCGCTGTCGTTTGGCGAACCGGATTTCGACACACCGCAAAACATCAAGGACGCGGCGATTCGCGCTATCCAGTCGGGAGACACCAAATACACCGCGGTGGATGGCACACCGAAGTTGAAAGAAGCAATCGTCGCCAAGTTCAAGCGCGAGAATGGACTGACATACACCCCGAAGCAAATCACCGTTGGGACCGGCGGCAAGCAGGTGTTGTACAACGCATTCATGGCCACGCTGAGCGAAGGCGACGAGGTCATCATCCCGGCGCCGTACTGGGTCTCTTACCCAGAGATGGTATTGCTCGCCGAAGGCACACCCGTCATCGTGCCATGCTCGGCTGAGCATCATTTCAAGCTCAACGCTGCTGATCTCGAAAAGGCGATCACGCCACGCACCAAATGGGTGTTGCTCAATTCGCCATCCAACCCCTCTGGTGCGGCGTATACACGCGATGAACTAAAAGCGATCACCGACGTGCTGGTGCGCCACCCACACGTTTGGGTACTCACTGACGACATGTACGAGCACTTGGTGTACGACGATTTCACCTTCACCACGCCCGCGCAGATCGAGCCTTCGCTCTATGACCGGACGCTGACCATGAATGGCGTCTCCAAAGCCTATTGCATGACCGGCTGGCGTATCGGCTACGCAGGCGGCCCTGAAAAACTCATTAAGGCGATGGGCGATATCCAATCTCAGTCCACTTCAAACCCCTCTTCCATCAGCCAAGCGGCAGCCGTTGAAGCGCTGAACGGCCCGCAAGATTTCATCGCCATCAACAACGCTGAGTTCAAGAAGCGTCGCGATTTGGTCGTCAAGATGCTCAATGCTGCGCCCGGCCTCAGCTGCCACACGCCAGAGGGTGCGTTCTACGTGTACCCAAGCTGTGCAGGGCTCATTGGCGCAACCACCCCATCGGGTAGCGTCATTCGCAATGACGAGGATGTCGTCAACTACTTGCTCGACGCCGAAGGTGTCGCGGTCGTTCATGGCGCCGCATTTGGCCTTGCACCGCACTTCC
>JAJTHU010000074.1 GCA_021300055.1 Nitrosomonadaceae bacterium
CCCAATTCCAGGTGCTGTGCACGCTGGCCGGCCTGTTCTTCGTGCTGATGCTCTCAGCCATCGGCTTGGACGTCGTGCAGAGGACCAACATTGCAACCTATACGAACATTTCTTCGCAGCTGCAGTACCACACGCAGCGTCTAGCCAAGTCGGCCTCGATCGCGGCGCGTGGCGACCTCGTTGCGTTCTCGCAACTCCAAGATAGCCGTGATGAATTCCAGCGGTACTTGGATGTGTTGAACAACGGCGGCTCCCCTTTTGGCGCCAATGTTCCTTCTGCTCGAACCTCGGAAGAGTTGATCTCGCGCCTGACGGAACTCACTAAGCGATACGGCGACGCCTCCGCGAGTGCCACCTCGATTCTGGCAGCCCAGCGTGACCTCGGTACCCTCGGCCGCAATATTTCACAAGCACGGGCGGGTGCCGAAGAGCTTGCCACCCTTTCGCAGCAGCTGGTCGGTGCGTTGCAGCAGGCGGGTATGAACCCTGCGCAGGTACTCAAGATCAGTCGATCGACGGTGTTGGCGGAGCGGCTCGGGCGGGGTTCAGCAGAAATTCTAGGTGCCGAAGTCATTGACCCCGAAGTGCCCTTTCAGATGGGCAAGGACACCATTGATTTTCGTGACTTGCTGACGGCGCTCGAGAAGGGCTCGGACGCGCTCGGTGTTAGCAGTGTAGGCGGGGAGAGCCGCGGACGTGTTACCAAGCTTCGCGAGTCCTTTACCGGCTTTGAGGAAAGCATTAAGCCGATTCTTGAGAACGTGCAAAAGCTTGTTGCGGCGCGCCAGGCTGCGCGTGCGCTGCAACAAGGTTCTGAACAACTGCTGTCAAACGTTGACCAGGTGCAAACTGCGCTTGCTGTTGAGAAAGGCCAGCTGCCTCTCATCATGGCGATCAGCTGTGGCCTTGTGATGCTGGTATTCCTAGGCTTGATGGCGTTTGTGTACCTACAGAACGAGCGTCAGCGCAGCTTGGAGTCAGAGAACGAAAACAAACGAAACCAAGAAGCGATTTTGCGGTTGCTCAATGAGATGGGCGACCTCGCAGACGGCGACTTGACGATTCGAGCGCGCGTGACGGAAGACATCACCGGCGCTATCGCGGACTCGATGAACTACACGATTGACGAATTGCGCTCGCTGGTAACCGGCGTCAACAACGCATCGACGCAGGTATCGGCTAAGTCGCAGCAAGCGCAGGCGGTGTCGGTGCAACTGCTCGACGCTGCTGAAAAACAGTCCCGCGAAATTCAGCTCACCACGGAGCAGGTGCTTTCTGTGGCAAATACGCTGACGGCGGTTTCGTCAAGCGCTGAAGAGTCATCCAAGGTTGCGTTGCGCTCGCTGGCCGCTGCCGACAAGGGGCGCCTTGCTGTGCAGAACTCGATATCGGGCATGAACGACATTCGCGAGCAGATTCAAGAGACTTCAAAGCGCATCAAGCGCTTGGGTGAGTCGTCACAGGAGATCGGTGAAATCGTGGAGCTGATTTCCGACATTACTGAACAGACGAACGTTTTGGCGTTGAACGCGGCGATTCAGGCCGCCTCAGCCGGTGAGGCCGGACGCGGCTTCTCCGTGGTTGCGGAGGAAGTTCAACGACTGGCAGAACGCTCCGCCGAAGCAACCAAACAGATCGGCGCCATCGTGAAGACCATTCAGGCGGATACGCAAGACGCGGTGGCCGCTATGGAAAAGTCGACCACAGGTGTGGTTGAAGGGGCAAAGCTCTCGGATGCCGCTGGCCAAGCGCTATCAGAGATCGATAACGTGACTAAGAATCTTGCGGACCTGATTCAAAAAATCTCCGCCGATACACAGGCGCAGGCGGCATCTGCAAACAAGGTTGCTCGCAACATGCAGGACATTCTTGAGATTAACCGCCAAACCACGGCGGGTACACAGCAAACGGCGTCGTCGATTAAAGAATTGGCCGACGTTGCATCAGATCTCAAAGCTTCTGTTTCGGGCTTCAAGCTTTAACGTGATTTAGCGCGATAGACCGCTTAGGTATAGAGACCGTATGTCCTCCTCCGCAAATACTTCGGTTGATCTCGGCCCGTTATCATGGGTCAAGACCGAGATTGAGCACTCGCTAGCGGAGGCGCGCAGCAACCTCGACAAGCTCTCGGAAGACTCATCTGACGCCAAGGCATTGAAGTACGTCGTCACGCACCTTCACCAAGTGACCGGTGCGCTGTCGATGGTCGGGCTCTCGGCCGCGGCCAAGTTTTCGGAAGAAGCGGAAGCACTTGTGACGCTTCTCGAGGACGCGAGCGCTCGTTCGCGCAGCAAAGAGATCATTACCTTCGCCAAGCAAGCAACGGCATCGTTGTCGAGTTATCTTGACTCGTTGATGGCCGGTGAGCCAGATCGACCGATGGTGTTGGCAGCGCCCTATCTTGCGCTCAATCGTGCACGCGGCAAGACGGATGCAGCGGAGACCGATTTGTTCTTGCCCGACCTAACGGTTGTGGTGCCAATGCCGGATGATACGGTGGCGTTGCCAAAGTCAGACATGCTGACTGAGGCGATCAAGCAGCGTCGTAGTCTCTATCAAGCAGGGCTCCTGAAGCTGTTGCGCGAGAAAGATTTTGTCGGCGGCGCACGCGACATGCGCAATGCCACACTTGCAATTGAAGCCTTGCAAGTGACTTCGCCGACGCGGGCGTTCTGGTACACCGCAAGCGGTTTCTTTGAGGCGATCGCCAACAATCCTGCGGAGTCCGGAGCGCTCGGCGTGCAGCTGTTCGGCAAGATTGATCAGCAAATCAAGTTGTTGATCGAAGGCGTGCAAAAAGTGCCGGAGCGCTTGTTTCGTGAGTTGCTGCTCGCGATCGGCAAGTCGAGTAGCAAGACGGAGCGCGTGCAGAAGATTCGCGCGTTGTATCGCCTCGACGAGTTGCTCGCTGCCGCACCGGAGCGCGACCCCGCAGCCGATGAAAGCGCCAAGACCTTGGTGCGCTCGGTGCGCGACCAGGTGCAGAACATCAAGGACAACTGGCTTAAGTTCACGTCAGGCAACCGCGCCGCGCTAGAAGCCTTTGCCCAGCAAGGCGAGCAGCTGGCCAAGCAGTCTGCCGCTTTGCCGAATGCCGCGATGGTCGAGTTGTTGCGGGTGATTGGTTTGGTCGGGCCACACCTGAGAAAGACCGGACTGCCAGCGACCGAGGTGCAGTCGTTGGAGTTGGCGTCAGCGCTACTTTTCGTTGAGGCCTCGCTAGAGAATTTCTTCCGACTGTCGCCTGAGTTCGCAAATCAGGTGCAGGGAATTGTTGGGCGCATTAAGGGCGCCATGTCGGGTTCGACATTGCCCGCACTCGATGCATCGACCAATGCCATGATGGATGACTTCACCAAGCGTGCCCAAGAGCGCTTGTTGATGTTCCAAGTGGGACAAGAAGTTCAGGTTAATCTCGCGACCATTGAGAGCACGCTTGACGCGTTCTTCCGCGACCCGCTGAAGACTGCGGAATTGTCGTCCCTGCCGCCGTTGTTTACGCAGGTGCAGGGCGCGCTCATGATCTTGGAGCTCGATGAGGCGGCCGCTCTCAATCAAATGTTGCGCGGTCGTGTGTTGCAATTTGCGTCCGGCGCACTCAAGGGCCATGGGCAAGACGCAGAGGCGGTGGCGGAGGGTGTATCTGCGCTTGGCTTGTACGTCTCGGCGTTGCAACAGGGTGCCGCCGATCCACGCGCCAACTTGCTGCCTGCCTTGATTCGATTCGGACTCGCCGATCGTCCGCGCGATATTGACCGCAGCTTGCTCAAGTCGCCCGTTTCAGATGCTGATTTGGATGTTGATAAGCAAAAGGTGCAGGCGCTTTACGCTGACTGGAAACAACAGCCGGACGCGACGACTACGCGCGAGCACTTGCGCGACGCTCTCAAGGAGCTCAAACAGAACGCAGAGGTAGCCGGTGATGTCGAGACGGTGAAGTCTTCGGAAGTGACGTTGAAAGCGATCAACGCCAGTTTTGATCCTGACAAGACCGGCCTTACCGAGGCGATGGCTGACATTGCGCCGGAAAAGCCTGTTGAAACACCGACGCAGCAAGTGGTGCAGCTGATCGATGCGCCCGCCAACGAAGTTGATCAAGAGCTGCTTGATATATTCCTTGAGGAAGCGACTGAAGTCATCGCGACCATGAACGACAGTCTGGCCACAGCGAAGCAAGCGCCGCATGATCGCGAAGCGCTGACGACAATTCGCCGCGGATTCCACACCCTAAAGGGCTCAGGTCGTATGGTCGGCTTGGTGGACCTCGGCGAAGTCGCATGGGGTTGCGAGCAGACGATGAACAAATGGCTGAAGGATGACAAGCCAGCTTCAGACGCGTTGCTCAAGTTTGTTGACGTCGCCGCCAATACGTTTGGACGTTGGGTGGAGGCATTGAAGGCAAAAGATGCCGCGGGAGTTGACACCTCAGAGGTCGTCGAACGCGCAGAGCATTTGAAGGCGGATCGCGAGTATGTCGAAGCCGCCGCACCTTCAGTGACTGCAGCTACGCCGCCACTCGTGGAAGAAGTGACCCTGATCGAATCATTGCAGACCGAGGCGAAGAGCGCGAGCGAAATTGCGATCGCGACGACCGAGCCTCAGCTTGCCGACCTCCCGGCACTTGAAACTGCGGAAGAGGTAAGTGGCGCTCAGCCCGAGGACGTCGCTTCGATATTGGCGCCATTGGGTGAGCCGGTCGCTTCGATCGCTCCGCCAGCAGGCATCAGCCCCGCGATCAACGTGTTTGCCGAACTGCCGTCCCTCGACCTCACCACTGCTGCGGAGTCGCCCCGCGAACCAGCGGTTGATTTTGAGGCTGTTGAAGAGCCGTTGCTCCCCATCGCGGCCAATGATCTAAAGGTTGAGATGGAGGCTTCGACTGCAGCGCCCGCAACGCAAAGCGCTGCCGCTGTGGAATCCACGGGTCGCGAGCTCGAGGTACGTGTCGGCCCTGTCACGTTGCCGCTGCCGCTGTACGAGATCTACATGGCTGAAGCGCAAGGCCACGTTGAAGCGCTTGACCGCGAGATGGCTGTCATCGAGGCGAACCCTTCTCAACCCGTATCCTATGCCTTCATGCGCGCCGCGCACACCCTAACGAGTTCCTCGCGCACGACGGGATTCGCGTCGGTGGCGGACGTCGCGTTTGTGCTCGAGAAGTGGCTGCAAGAAGCCATCGAGTATCAGCCTACTTTTGACGAAACGCGTCTGCTTGTAACACGCCAGGTCGTCGATGTGTTGGGCAGCATGGTACTGGCGTTGCACACACGCGAGTTTCCCGATGCGCGCCCCGACATCATTGAATCGTTACAGGCGCAGCGAGATGCGTTGATGGCAAGCGCGCGGGCGGGCGAAGCCAGCCACCTGTACACACCGCTAGACAAGCAATCGCTAGAGCGCGCTGAAGACCAAGTTGCGGTCGCGTCATCGCTCGACGTGACGTCGGACCAGCCAGCGCTAGGATCTGCGGATACTGATCAAGTGATTGCGTTCGCAACGCCGCCAAGTGTTGGTGAGTCGCCAGAGGTTAGCCCAGCCGAGGCTGAGCAGCCGATCGCAGAGGAGAGCGAAAGCATTGACCGCGAAATCAAGGTTGATGCGCCCACCGCTTCTCTAGCGGAGCAAGTATTTGCAGTTGATTCGAGCGAGGCGCTTGCAGCAGTCAGCGCACTTGCGACGCCGAGCGCGGCTGCCATTGAGCAAGCCCCTGTCCCAGTGGCGCTCGCGGTCAGCGCGCCGACACAGTCGCCTGCTGAGGCGCCGAGCGCACCTCAACCAGAAGCGCCCCGCGCCGAACCACAGGCCCCCGTGCAAGCCGAGGCATTCGAGTCTGGTAAAGACCGGCGCGCCGTTAAAGACGATATCGACACCGACTTGCTGCCGATCTTTCTCGAGGAGGCGCGCGAAATTCTTCCGCAAGCCGGTGATGCGCTGCGCCGTTGGCGAACTCACCCAGAAGACCACGGACCCGTGGCAGAACTGGCGCGGCATCTTCACACCCTGAAGGGTTCAGCGCGCATGGCCGGTCTCATGCGTTTGGGCGAGCTCGCCCATGCGATGGAGACACGAATCATCGACATGGATCGCGTCACAACACCCGATGGGGGCGCGTTTGAAGCGGTCGATGATCGTCTGGATCGATTCAACAACGCACTTGAAGCATTAAGTGCGGGCGATTTGGCGCCAATCATTGAAGTCCCTGTCGAGACGGCGCTAAGTGTTGATGTTGCAGCAGGTTTACCTGCGCCGCTGGCGGCTATCGCTGTCGCGCGTGCCGAGATCGTCGCGGAAGGTGAAAAGCTAGAGGGGCGGGAGCGACAAGCACTGCTCCGCGTAAACGCGGATTTGGTCGACCGCTTCGTGAATGAGGCCGGTGAGCTCGCCATCGCGCGCTCCCGGGTGGACCTTGAATTACAGGCATTCAAGAAAGCCCTGCTGGACTTGAATGACAACGTTTCGCGTATGAAAACGCAGCTGCGCGAGATTGAAATCGGTGCCGAAACTCAGATTCAGTCGCGCATCAAAGAGGCGGAGTCGATGGGTGAGCAGTTTGACCCGCTTGAGTTCGATCGCTTCTCACGCATGCAGGAGTTGACGCGCTTTATGGCGGAGAGCCTGAACGACGTGGTCACCTTGCAGCTCTCTCTAGCCAAGAATCTAGATGAAGCGGATGCTGCGCTGCTGCAGCAAGCCCGATTGAACCGCGACCTGCAGCAAGGGTTGATGGGCGTCCGACTGGTTCCCCTCGGCAACTTACAGGATCGCTTTTATCGCCTAGTGCGGCAAACCGCCAAAGAGCTCGACAAAAAGGCGAACCTTGAGTTTCGTGGTGTGCGCGTTGAAATCGATCGCTCAGTTCTGGAAAAAATTACGGCGCCGTTTGAGCACCTCTTGCGCAATGCGGTGGCCCACGGTCTAGAAATTCCAGCGGAGCGTGTTGCGCAGGGCAAGCCCGAAATTGGCGAGGTCTCGATTGACGCGCGGCAGGTAGGCAACGAAGTAATCCTGACCCTAGGTGACGATGGTGCCGGCTTGAACTTGGCACGCATTCGCAGCAAGGCAATCGAAAAGGGTCTGCTTGATCCGACCGCAGAAGTTAGCGACGCGCAGCTCGCACAGTTTATTTTTGCCGCGGGCTTCTCAACAGCAGAGAGCGTTACCCAGCTATCTGGGCGCGGAGTCGGCATGGATATCGTGCGGAACGAAATTGTTTCGCTGGGTGGGCGTGTTGATGTTAGTTTTGAGCCCGGCAAAGGAACTACCTTTACCATTGGATTGCCGCTCACGCTGGCTGTTACACAGGCGGTGATGGTGACGGTGGGGGAAAACACCTACGCGATTCCCTCCGTGATGATTGAGCAGGTGCAAGAGTACAAGGGAAAGCGCTACGAGCCGTTGCTCAACATGACTGAAGTTGAGTGGAAAGGTAATCGTTACCCGCTCAGGTCCATGGAGGTGTTGCTCGGTGACCGTGCCAAAGTATCGGCGCAACGCCGCGCGTTTGTGGTTTTGGCTAAGAGCGGTCAACAGCGTGCTGCCGTCCAGGTGGATGACATCATCGGTAACCGCGAAATCGTGGTGAAGTCTATTGGGCCACAGCTCGCACGGATCCCGGGTATCGCGGGTGCAACGGTCTTGGGTTCAGGCCAGGTAGTGTTGATCATGAACCCGGTCCAACTGGTCTACCGAGATGCGTCTACGATGCAGGTCGAGCCGACCACGGTAGCGCGCACGTCGGCACAACTCGAAGGGCTATCAGCAGCGGCCAGCGCTGAGTCTCCCGTAGAGCCTCCGCCAGCGCAGACGCTTGCAGATGCAATCGCAACGACGACCGCTGCGGCTGGCTTCATGTCAGACGATGTACCGCGGGTGGCGCGGAGCAACCCGCTGGTAATGGTGGTCGATGATTCGTTGACGGTGCGCAAGATCACCAGCCGCATGCTGACGCGCGAAGGCTTTGAGGTTGCGACGGCAAAAGATGGGGTCGATGGCCTTCAGCAATTGCAAGATATCGAGCCAGACATCATCTTGCTCGATATTGAAATGCCGCGGATGGATGGCTTTGAGTTTGCGCGTAATGTGCGTGCAGATCAGAAGACCAAACACATCCCGATCATCATGATCACGTCACGCACTGCGGACAAGCACCGCAATCATGCGTTGGAGCTTGGCGTCAACGAATACATGGGCAAGCCGTACCAGGAAGAGCAATTGTTGACGCTTATTCGGCAGTACGCGCGACGGCAAGTGGCTGCTTAAGCAGCAATAGCGCCAAGACGCTTAACTTACGCTCCAATCAACGATACCCGTGTGCGCAGTGAGCAGTACCACGACACCGAAGACGATGCGATACCAAGCAAAGATCGTAAAGTCGTGAGTTGAGATGTAGCGAATGAGCCAGCGCACAACAACAAAAGCTGAGACAAAGGCGGCAACGAAGCCCACACTAAACATTGGGATGTCGTTGACCGAGAGTACGTCACGCGCCTTCCACAGCGAATAGGCTGTTGCAGCGAACAGTGTTGGAATCGCAAGGAAGAACGAAAACTCCGTTGCGCATTTGCGCGACATGCCGAAGAACAATCCGCCAATGATCGTCGCACCAGATCGAGAGGTGCCAGGAATCAACGCCGCGCATTGCGCAAGTCCAATCTTAAGCGCGTCTTGCCAACGCATGTCGTCAACGTTGGCGATCATTGGGCGCGCCACAATGCCTGGCGCCTGATCTCGAAGGTCGAGCATCAACTCTTTAGTGCGGCGTTTGTACCACCACTCGGCGAACAAAATCACAAAGCCGCCAACGATGAATGCGAGTGCGACGGGAATCGGGTGAAACAGGACAGCCTTTATTTGCTTGTTGAAGAGCAGGCCCAAGATGGCCAGCGGCAAGAAAGCGATGAACAAGTTCATGGCAAATTGCTGCGCGCGCGCATCCGTCGTGATGCCGCGGAATGTCGATGTCAGTCGCGCCCGGTACTCCCAGCAAACTGCCAAGATAGCGCCGGCCTGAATAAAGATTTCAAAGACGTGACCCTTTTCGTCGTTGAAATCAAGCAAGTCACCAACAAGAATCAGGTGGCCGGTCGATGAAATGGGGAGAAATTCGGTGAGTCCCTCGACAACCCCGAGAACGAACGCCTTGATCAACAACAATATGTCCAACCGATTCTCCAATTTGGGGTCTGGCAGGATTATAGAATTCGACCATCACCTCAGCGGGAACTTACGATGGACTTAATCGCTCATTGTGGTTTAGATGCGCGTTTCGTGTGCCGTCGACCTCGGCCCAACCCCGCTGCGAAGGCCTTCGCAACTTCCGTCAATTCCACTACTTCCACGAATTACAAAGGAGACTCTGATGCAGCCTAAATTTCGCATTCGCCAACTAACAGTCGCGCTCGCAGCCGCCGCAATGGTCGGCGCCATCGCCCCCGCAGCGGCCAAAACAGGCTTCACAATCTCTAGCCCTACGGTGAAAGACGGCGCAACACTTACCCTTGAGCAAGTGTTCAAGGGCTTCGGTTGTGAGGGCAAAAACGTGTCGCCGGCGCTGGAGTGGAAAGGCGCCCCAAAGGACACCAAGAGCTTCGCGGTCACGGTATATGATCCAGACGCGCCAACTGGCTCTGGGTGGTGGCACTGGGTGATGTTCAATATTCCTGCGGACGTCTCCAAGCTAGAAGCGGATGCCGGCAACCCTGGTGCAGGCAAGGCGCCAAAGGGCGCGGTACAAAGCCGTACTGATTTCGGCGCGCCGGGCTTCGGTGGCGCGTGCCCGCCGGAGGGCTCAAAAAAGAAGCCGCATCGCTACATCTTCACCGTGTACGCGTTGAAAGTCGATAAGCTCGACCTCGACGCTAACGCATCGGGCGCTCTCGTCGGTTACATGATTAACGCCAATAAGCTTGGCAAGGCCTCCTTTACGGCGCGCTACGGCCGTTAATAGACTGCCACCAACAACTCAGTCGGTCACTTGCGTTGCAGTGTGAGCCGACTGGGTTGCACCGCGATAGCCGCATCGCGGTCGCCGACGTAGCGGCGCAGGCGTTCGCGCTGCGTATCGCTCAACACGTAAATGGGGCGGTCGGTCCAGTACTCCCGGGCCAGTTGCGAAGCAAGGCGTCCGACGGCGGCCGAAACGGCGTCCGGGACGTTATCTACCCGCAGTCGATCGAGGCGCGCATCGTCGAGGAAGATGGAC
>JAJTHU010000080.1 GCA_021300055.1 Nitrosomonadaceae bacterium
CAATGGCGCGTCGAAGGGAAGATGGACCATCTCGCCCGCAACGCCGACGGCGACGAACTTCTGTTCGTTCACGACGGAGAGGGCGATCTCTACTGCGATTACGGCCGTCTGAGCTTCCGCGACGGGGATTACATCATGTTGCCGCGCGCCACGATGTGGCGCATCGAACCCAGGGGGCCGGCGACGATCCTGCTGATCGAGGCGACGAACGACTCCTACCGCCTGCCGGACAAGGGCATCCTGGGCAAACACGCGATCTTCGATCCCGCGGTGCTGGAGACCCCGACCATCGACGCCGCGTTCAAGGCCCAGCAGGGCGAGTTCGAGACGCGCGTCGTGGTCAAGCGCGGGGGCAAGCTCACGACGATGACCTATCCGTTCAATCCGCTCGACGCGGTGGGCTGGCACGGCGATCTCGCGCCGGTGAAGGTCAACTGGCGCGACATGCGCCCGTTGATGAGCCATCGGTACCATCTGCCGCCGTCCGTGCACTCGACCTTCGTGGCCGGTCGCTTCGTGGTCTGCACGTTCGCACCCCGTCCGGCGGAGAGCGATCCCGGCGCCCTCAAGGTGCCGTTCTTCCACAACAACGACGATTACGACGAGATCATCTTCTATCACCGCGGCAAGTTCTTCAGCCGCGACAACATCCATCCCGGCATGGCGACGCTGCATCCGTGCGGCTTCCCCCATGGTCCACATCCCAAGGCCTTCGCGCTGGCGGCCAAAAACCCGCAAGGCGGTCAGATGCTCGACGAGGTCGCGGTGATGATCGATACGCGCGATGCTGTCGAAGTCCAGCGCTTGCCCGAAGGCGTGGAGCGGACCGACTACGTGGATTCCTGGAAGGCAAAGCCCCTGGCGGCGGAGTAGGCATGAAACTCGCGACGGTGAAGGACGGCACGCGCGATGGCGCGCTCGTCGTCGTAAGCAAGGATTTGACCCGCTGCGCGCGCGTGCCGCATATCGCGCGCACGCTGCAGGACGCTCTCGACGATTGGGCTGCGAAGGCTCCGGCGTTGGTCGAGGCCGCCCGCGCGCTCGAGGCCGGCGGAGGTGCTGCGTTCGATCCCGCGGCGGCGATGGCGCCGTTGCCGCGCGCCTATCAATGGTGCGACGGCTCGGCCTATCTCAATCACGTCGAACTCGTGCGCAAGGCGCGCAAGGCCGAGATGCCGCCCGAGTACTACGACGATCCGCTGATGTATCAGGGCGGATCGGACTCGATGATCGGTCCGCGCGACGACGTCGAAGCGCTCGACGAAGCGCACGGCATCGATTTCGAGGCCGAAGTCGCGGTCGTGACCGACGACGTGCCGATGGCCGTAACGGCGCAAACCGCGCTCGGTCACGTCAAGCTCGTGATGCTGGTCAACGACGTGTCGTTGCGCAACCTGATCCCGGCCGAACTCGCCAAGGGATTCGGGTTCTTCCAGTCCAAACCCTCCTCGGCGTTCTCGCCCGTCGCCGTCACGCCCGACGAACTGGGCGACGCTTGGCGCGGCGGCAAGGTCCATCTGCCGCTGCGCGCGGAACTGAACGGCAAGCTCTTCGGAAGCCCGGATGCGGGCACGGACATGAATTTCGATTTCGGGCGGTTGATCGCGCACGCCGCGCGCACCCGGCCGCTGGGGGCGGGCACGATCGTGGGGTCCGGCACGGTGTCGAACCGCGACCGAGCCGTCGGTTCGTGCTGCATTGCCGAGGTGCGGACGATCGAGACCATCGAGAAGGGCAAGCCCGAAACGCCGTTCATGAAGTTCGGCGACCGCATCCGGATCGAGATGCTTTCCGCCGACGGAACGTCTATCTTCGGCGCGATCGACCAAAAGGTCGTCCGATATCGGGGGTGAACGCGATGAAGCTTTGGGGCTATTTCCGCTCGTCGGCGGCATTCCGCGCGCGCATCGCACTGACGCTGAAGGGCATCCCCTACGACCAAGGCTTCGTGCATTTGCGCAAGGCCGAGCAGCGTTCGCCCGAATTCCTCGCGCGCAATCCCCAAGGTCTCGTGCCCTTCCTCGAGGACGGATCCACGGGCATCGCGCAGTCGCTGGCGATCTGCGAATACCTCGACGAAATCCATCCGGCGCCTCCCTTTCTGCCGACCGATCCGGCGGGGCGCGCGCGCGTGCGCTCGCTGACGCTCGCGATCGCCTGCGACATCCATCCGCTCAATAATCTGCGGGTCCTCACCTATCTGACCAAGACGTTGAAGGTGGACAAGGCGGCGCACGATGCGTGGTATCGCCATTGGATCGCCGAGGGCTTCGCCGCGCTGGAGAAGGAATTCGCGGCGCCCGCGACCGGCCGCTATTGCCATGGCGATGCGCCCACATTGGCCGACATCTGCCTCGTTCCGCAGGTCTTCAACGCCAAGCGCTTCTATTCGGACGACGAGCTGGCCGCTTATCCGCGCCTGATGCGGATTTTCGCGACCTGCATGGCGCATCCGGCGTTCGACGCCGCGCGACCGGAAAATCAGCCCGACTTCGAAGCCTGATCGCGCGCGTTCAGCGCGGCGCCCGGGTTCGCGCCTCGGCGACCAAGGCGCGCAGCGTGCCCAGATCCACGGCGCCGGGCACTAGCGCTTCGCCGATCGCATAGCCGGGCGTGCCGGTGATGTTCAGCGCTTGGGCGAGGTCGGCGTTGCGCC
>JAJTHU010000374.1 GCA_021300055.1 Nitrosomonadaceae bacterium
CCTGCGACGTCACCGATGATATTCATCACCATCGACACATTCGCCCGTGGGCGACGCTTATCGATGATCGCCAACTCAGCATCGAGTTGCTTGGCGATGGCTCTTGCCCGTACTACCCCGCCCACGTCGGGCGAGACCACAATCAAATCCGGGTAATCGTGCTTCCACACATCACCCAACAAAATCGGCGTGGCGTAGATGTTGTCCACTGGGATATCAAAAAATCCCTGTATCTGGTCCGCGTGCAAGTCCATCGTTAGCACGCGGTCCACACCTGCACCGGTCAGCATATTTGCCACTACCTTCGCCGAAATCGCCACCCGCGCAGAGCGTGGGCGCCGATCCTGGCGCGCGTATCCAAAATATGGAATCGCGGCGGTAATGCGCGCTGCACTCGACCGCTTCAGCGCGTCAGCCATGACCATGATTTCCATCAGGTGGTCATTGGTTGGCGCGCAAGTCGACTGCAGAATGAAAGCGTCCTTGCCGCGGACGTTTTCCAGAAGTTCAACCATCACCTCGCCGTCACTAAATTTAGAGACTTTGGCGCGGCCTAGTTGCGTACCCAAGAGCTTCGCGGTTTCACGCGCGAGCTTCGGGTTCGCATTCCCTGCAAACACACTAAGATTATCGAATGCCACTGCAGCGCCTCATTCGCTCGGTTGGAATGGGAAACTACATGTGCTGCAGCCGAACGGACATCTACGCCGCAGGACTGCCCCACACTTTTGACTGGCTGGGGAGGTAGGGATCGAACCTACGAATGCCGGAATCAAAATCCGGTGCCTTACCACTTGGCGACTCCCCAATTCTTTCGATGCGCTGTCTGCCTGCTGCACGCCTCAGTGGCGCTGCTGCGGTGCTCACCGTACGACAAGTACGTGTCCGCTCCTCGCAACGCCACTGAGGCGTTCGCTACGCCATCCAGCACATCGACAACACTCAGCTTAAGCCGCGTGTTGCTTCACACAAAGTCTGGATGTTTATCCAAACCCTGCGCAACAAATCCGGTGATTCCCGGCGGTAGCTGATTGAAGGCTTCCTGTGCTTTTTTTTCGGTGTCAAACGCGGCGAAAACGCTCGCGCCTGAACCAGTCATCCGCGCGCCAAACAACGATTTTTTGGACACCACAGACAGTGCCGCCAACGCGGCAGCAACAGCAGGAAATTCTTTCAAAACAACCGCTTGCAAATCGTTTTTGCAACTTGCAAGGATGGCCGCCGAAAAGTCCGCTATTTTGAGGCTTGGCGTGTTTCTTGTCAAATTAGGGTGTTTGAACACGAATGGGGTGGGAACGTGTACGTCAGGTGTGACCACCACGTACCACCAACGCGGAATCTGAACGGGCGTCAATCTTTCTCCCACGCCAGCAGCTAGCGCCGTCTGCCCACCCACGAAAAACGGTACATCTGCCCCCAAACCGAGGCCGATCTCAGCCAGTCTGGCGCGAGACAGGTTCAGGTTCCAGAGGCGATCTAGTGCCAAGAGGACGGTCGCGGCGTCAGAACTCCCGCCGCCCAAGCCTGCCCCCTTCGGTGTACTTTTCCGGACACGAATGTCCGCGCCCAGCTTGGTGTTACTGATGACCTGCAGACCACGCGCGGCGCGGATCGCGAGGTCGGCGTCCTCGGGAATGTTTTCCACATCATTTACCCGCCTGATGACGCCATCGCTTCGCGCGTCGATATCAAGCGCATCGCCGAAATCGATGAGCGTAAACAAACTCTCAAGCTCGTGATAGCCATCATCGCGTCGACCGAGGACGTGAAGAAAGAGGTTCAGCTTGGCGGGCGCAAAAAACTGTGGCATCTGCTTAACAACTCAGAGCGGCTTGAATTCGTCGACCACGACGCGCAACACGACATCATTGTCCGTGGCCACGAGGCGACGCGCATAGCGCGCGCCAGGAACATTGGGCACCGTTTGGAAATTCTCAGCGACGATGCGCCATGCGCGCGGGGCGTCCAAATCAAAGCCCTGCACCCAACGCGCAAACTCCCGCGCATCGAGCGCAACGCCGAGCTGGTCGCGCGTCAGCACAGCGAATGAGGCCGCAATTTCTGTCGCATCCCCACGCCGCAGCACGGATCGTTCCGGGGTAGCGCTTACTTCAGCAAGCTGCGACCCAAACGGCGTAAAGAAACGCATCTCATCTTCCGACGGCGTATGGCGCCACTCGATGCGCACACTGTCCAATCGATCCGCAATGCGAATACTCATGCGCGCGGACAGCGTGAACGCGTCCACAAACGCACCACTTACCGGCGGCGCTGAGGGAGGTGGGGCAGTCGCGCAGCCCGCCATAAGCAGCAGTGCTAGTACCAGCGCCGCAACCAACGGTGCTCGAGAGACGATCACTGCTGCAATCGCTTAATCGTGCCCTGTAACGCGGGATTGTCGGGGGCCTCCAACAGCGCGCGCTGCCAGAGCATGCGCGCTTCCTCGCGCTTGCCCAACGACCACATTACTTCGCCAAGGTGTGCAGCAATCTCGGGATCTTGCTTGAGCCGATAAGCGCGTTGCAGGGTTTGCAATGCTTCCTCGGCACGACCTTGCTTGAACTGCACCCACCCAAGGCTATCGATGATGTAGCCGTCGTCGGGCGCGTGCGTAATCGCTTTGCGAATCAGCTGCTCTGCTTCAGCGAGTCGTACGCCCCGCTCAGCAAGGGAGTAGCCCAACGCATTCAGCGCATGCGCGTGGTCGGGCTTGATGGTGAGCAACAAGCGTAGATCGGCCTCCAGATCGTCAAAGCGACCGAGCTTGTCGGCGATCATGGCACGGTCGTAACGCAGCTCGACCGACTGAGGCTGAGCGCGTAGTGCTTCAGTGAGCAGGTCGTGGGCTTCCTGCCAAGCCTTGGCTTCTCGCAATAACTGAACCTCCGCGAGAATCAATTGCGTGCGTACCTCTGCATTGTCGGCGTCCTCGACTTCGGCCTTCAGGTAGGCGCGCCCAGCCTTGATACCGTCACGCCGCGTCAGATGGCCAGCGATTTTGAGCTTTGCCGCAACAAGGTAATTGCCTTCGCTGACCTGCCGAAACCACAGGAGCGCCGCTTCGACGTCTTTGCGCCCCTCTGCCGCGAGACCGAGATTGAAGAACACAGGGTTACGGTCGCGCGGTGAGAGATCAAGGACCCGCTTGAGTTCAGCTTCCGCGGCAGTGAAATCTTCGATCTGAAGCGAGATCAATCCGCTGGCATAGACGGGCTCGGCTTCGCCTGGGAGATCACGTGCGGCCCGGCGGAACTCCGCCCGCGCCGTCAGCAATGCTTTGTTGGCCGCGAGCTGTCTCGCGTAAACGACGCGAACCCGTGCCGAGTTCGGGTTAGCCTTAAGATAGCTCTCCAGCCACGCGGCGGCATCATCCGCGGCGGTCTCGGTATTGCTCGAGCGCAGGAACTCAGCCTTGACGATTGCCGCGCGGTCAAACGCGGGGTTCATATTCAGCGCTTCTTCGATCTTGGCTCGCGCGGTTGCCATGTCACCACTCACATACGCGGCCGAGGCAACGGCGAAACGCGCCTCTGGGAGGTCTTGGTAGCTCGCTGCCAAGCGTTCAACTAATTCACGTGCAGCTTGACGCTCGTTGACTCGCTGCAAAAGCGGTACGAGTTGCATGAACAGAGTCGGCGCATTCACGTGATCGTGAAACCACTCTTGCAAGGTAGTACTGAGCTTGGCGAAGTCTCCCTGCACACCCGCAAGAACGCCAAGCGCTTGGCGTGCCATGGTTGAATCCGGCTCAATGCTGAGCCACAGAACCAACGCTTGTTGCGCAAGCTCAGTCTGTCGCGCTTGAAACGCCAATTCGGCGGCGCGGCGTGCGACGCGCGCGTCGCGGGTCTTGCGGGCGAGGTCGAGCATTCCTTCACTCGCCAGCCCCAGTTGGCCACGCTGCCCAGCGATCTCCGCCAAGAGCATTTGGTAGAACACCTGCTCAGGAGAAACATCATTGCTGGGCGGCAGCACTGTCGACGGCACCACCTTCAGCGGCTTCGCCGCCGGCGAGGAGGGTGCGCTGCGCGGAGTGGTCTGCTGGGCGATCTGCGGTGAGCTAGTCTGTGCGTATGCGCCGAACGTGAAGGCAGCAGACACGCAGAACATCGTGGCCGCAGAGACGCGACCCGCAAAATGGGCAGGAATCTCAAGGGCAAAGCAAGGAGCTGTGGGGCGCATAGACTTAGCGTAAATCAATTGAGAATCATCATAACACCCCCCTGCAGCGCGTTGCGCTTCGCATGTCACAATCTGCAGCGCGCCGTGTCTAACTCAAAGCCGCAGCCGGTCTCGTACGCCAAATCACGCCCATGCCAGAACTACCAGAAGTTGAAACCACCCGCCGCGGGCTGCTGCCGCTGTTAACGGGACAGCGCATTCGCGAGGTCCAGTTACGCAATCGCCAACTGCGCTGGCCGATTCCCGCACAGTTACCCAAGCTGCTCGTGGGCCGGACCATCAACGGCATCTCGCGCCGCGGCAAATATCTGCTTTGGGATGTCGATTCGCAAGACGGCGGCGGCTTCCTGCTTTGTCATCTTGGCATGTCTGGCTCGTTGGTGGCGCACCAGCGTGTTGCGGCGCCCGGCAAGCATGATCACGTCGATATCGTGGTCGGCGCATCGAGTCGATCGGTGCACACCGTACGCTACAACGATCCGCGCCGATTTGGGGCGATGCTGTGGATCGAAGGACCCAAGCCTCAGCATGCGCTACTTGACCACTTGGGTCCAGAGCCGCTGAGCGATAGCTTTGACGCAGCCTATCTTTACGCGCAGTCTCGCGGACGCTCGGTCAGCATTAAGAGCTTCATCATGAACGCCGAAGTTGTGGTTGGTGTCGGCAACATCTACGCCTCGGAAGCGCTATTCCGCGCGGGCATTCGTCCAACGCAACGCGCTGGGCGCATCACGCTGCCGCGCCTTGCAAAACTCGTCGACGCGATCCGCGCCACGCTGAGCGATGCCATTCGCGCAGGCGGCTCGACGCTTCGCGACTACGTTAAGGCCGACGGAGAATCGGGTTATTTTCAGCTACACGCAAACGTTTACGGCCGCGCCGGTTTGCCTTGCACACATTGTGGCAGCGCGATTCGCCAAATCGTACAGGGGCAACGCAGCACATACTATTGCCCACGCTGCCAGACCTAAGCTCGATCGAGCAGTCTCCCAACATCAATTACTGAATGCAACCCAGACACGCCCTCACCGCTAGGCTCGCCACGCTGCAGTCGTGGCGCTACGGCGTCACGGCGCAAATCGACCGCGTTGCCGCCTTCGTTCGCGAGCATGGTTACATGAATGGTGACCTGGAGGCGACCTTTCGCGCACTGATGTCGAAAGCGCAACACCAAACAGTGACTGTCGTTCTTGTGGCCGAGGCGGGGCGCGGTAAGTCGGAACTGATCAACGCCTTGTTCTTCGCGGATATGGGCCGATGCTTGCTGCCGTCGGGCAGATTGCATAGCACTCGCTGTATCACCGAGATTCGATTTGATCGTCAGCAGCCAACTTGCGTCCGGCTGCTGCCGATCGAGACGCGTGAAGCACCGATGCGTTTTCGCGAGATATTGGACGACTCAAATGCTTGGAAGACGATCTTGTTCGACGCCGACAATCCGGCATCGGTCGATCAAGCGTTCAGCGCGTTGGCAGAAACCCGCCGTGTGAGCATGGCGGATGCTGTGTCGTGGGGCGTGCATGGCGAGGGCCTTTCGAATGTAAGCGGCGGGCAAGCGGACGTTCCAAAGTGGCGTTACGCGATCGTCAACATGCCGCACCCGCTGCTCGATGCGGGCTTGGTCGTGGTCGATACTCCGGGCTTAGCAGCCCTCACAGCGGAGCCTGAGTTCAGTCGCGAAGAGCTACCGCTTGCAGACGCCGTGCTGATGGTAATTGATGCAGCGGAGGGCGTCACAAAGCCCGACCTTGCCATTTGGAGGGATCAGCTTGGGGCGTCACGCAACAAGCGCGAACGTCAGCGCGACGAGTCCAACCAGGTCAGGTTGATCGTGCTGAACAAGATTGATTCGCTGCACGTTGTCGATGCTCTCGATCCGATCGAGGCGGATCGACGTTGGTTACGCGAAGTGGACAAGCGTGTGCAAGACGTCGCGGACCTAATGCGCGTTGAACCCAAGAACGTGCTGGCCGTGTCGGCTGTGATGGCGCTCGAGGGTGCTTTTGCCAACAATCTCGACCTCTCAATGCGGAGCCGGCTCTACCGGCTTGAACGCGCGCTCGGTGAAGGCTTGCCTGAGGATAGACAAGCGCTCACCGGCAAACTCATCCTCGAAGAGTTATCAGACATGCTTGAGTCGGTGCAGGCGAATCTTGACCAGCAGCGCTTTGACGCGCTGGAGGGACTGCGTCTACTCGGCGAACTACGCAAGAAAAATCAAGCCATCAGCGAGGCGATCCGAAAAGAATCCAGTGAACGCCAAACCGCCTTGGTTGCCGCCCTTCAGGAAATTCGCGCCATCAAGCCGATCCACACCAAGCTCGAAGCAGAGCTCTCAGCGTTGATGGATCCAGCGATTGCGCGCGAACGCGCCGCTAGTGCGGAGCAAGCACTTTCCGCCACGCGCTCC
The DNA here is from genome assembly GCA_021300055.1 of Nitrosomonadaceae bacterium. Classification (GTDB taxonomy): domain Bacteria; phylum Pseudomonadota; class Gammaproteobacteria; order Burkholderiales; family Usitatibacteraceae; genus UKL13-2. The sequence goes on from JAJTHU010000374.1 coordinate 6,593, forward strand.
GCGGGCAAAGCACGTGAGGTGATTGATGCTTATTTCGCGTCGTCGCGCGCGGATTTGGCGGCGCTGAACGCGAAGATCGTCGAAATACGCGACATGTTCGGCAACATCGGAGAGCGCCATTTTCGTTTACTCGGCATCGGTCATTTTGAGGTGCACCCATTTGCCACGCATCGTTTCGAAACGGAAATCGCCAAAGCCGTCGAAAAGGCCACCGCAGACCTCACCAACAGCGGCAACATGCTGCTGTTTCGTGGCGGTGTCATCGCCGAGCAATTTGCCGAAAATGTTGGTGAGCGCATTGTTCACATGCTCGAGATCGCGCACCGCGAATCGTCGTCGTGGATGCGCGGCGTGTTCTTGAGCATCGAGCGGCCACTCGAAGAGTTGGCCAAACGCGTTGGCGAGCGTAACGCCAAGCTTGAGAAGATTCAGTCGGCTGAACTCGATCTCGCCGAGAAGATTGCCGAGATACAAGCCAACATCGACATCATCAAGAGTCGGCACCAAGCACTGGGTATCGCCCGCGAATCTTTATCGCGTCAAATGTCAGGCAATCCAAATCGAGAATCGGAATAGCCGCTGACACGCGGCTGCGGCGGCGAACTTTGCGCGCTCAGGCTGCTTTCTTGTCGACGAGCCCCGCGTCCGACGTCTTGCCTTCTGTGAGCTTCAGAAACTTGGCAAACAGCTGCTCGGGCGTTTCGACGTGCAGTTCGTCGAGGGGAATGCAATCGACCGGACACACTTCGCGGCACTGCGGGGTATCGAAGTGCCCGACGCATTCAGTGCACTTGGATGGATCGATTTCGTAAATCTCGATGCCCTGATAAATCGCACCGTTTGGACATTCTGGCTCGCAGACGTCGCAGTTGATGCATTGATCGGTGATTTTCAGGGCCATGATGAATCGGCTACCTACTTGCCAACCTTGGTCGACAGCGCCTTCACCGTGAGCGGATGCACAAACTCGCTGACATCACCGCCGAGGATGGCGATTTCACGCACGATGGTCGCAGAAATGAACATGTACTTGTCCGACGGGGTGACAAACATCGTTTCCACACCAGGGTTAAGGCGACGGTTCATGCCTGCCATCTGGAACTCATATTCAAAGTCGGACACGGCGCGCAAGCCACGCAGAATCACGTTGGATTGATGCGTGTTCAAAAAATCCGAGAGCAGCCCAGTGAAGCCCATCACCTTGACATTGGGGTAGCCCGAGAGAATGTCGCGTGCAAGCCCGACGCGCTCCTCGAGCGTAAAGAAAGGCTTTTTCGCTTGACTGTGCGCGACCGCAACGATCACCTCGCCGAACAAACGCGAAGCGCGTGCGACTAAATCTTCGTGACCCTTGGTCATGGGGTCGAAAGTACCGGGATAGACGGCGCGGATCATTTTGGGCTGGGGTTGGTGCGTGCCATCGCGTCGAAGTGAGACGTGGCATGCAGCGCAGGAGGAGTTGGGATAGGGAGCGGACGCGTAATTTAGCCCACAGAGTCTAGACGAAGCAATCCAAAGTACACCGAACCGGCTTTAGACGTCTTGAGCCATTCGATACCGGGCACGTTGGCCAGGAGCAGCTCAAGTGGGACGTTGGCCTCTACATAGACACGCGCATCCGGTGCGAGATGGCTGCGAACGCTTTGCAAAAACGCCGCTTGCTGTTGCGATTGGAAGGGAGGGTCGCAAAACACCACGTCAAACTGTGCGCGGTGCCGCGCCAGCCATTGCTCTACGGGAACCGCGGCAATCTCACAGGCAGCGGCAGCCGCTTTGGACGCCGCCGAGGCCGATTCCGCGAATTTGCTGCGATTGTCTTGCAAGGCAGTCAGCGCTGAGCGATTGACCTCACACATCACGACCCGCGTCGCGCCGCGCGACGCCGCTTCAAACCCCAACGCGCCGCTGCCAGCGAACGCATCCAGACACGTCAAGCCGTGCAAGGACTGCCCCAGCCAGTTAAAAACTGTCTGACGCACCCGGTCGCCCGTCGGCCGCAAACCGTCTGCG
>JAJTHU010000142.1 GCA_021300055.1 Nitrosomonadaceae bacterium
ACGAAAGCGGGAGCGTTTCCAGCGATGTACTCCCCTTCCTTCTTGTAGATTTCAACAACGATCCCATCGTGCGGAGCACGAATGGTCCGTTCGCTGAGAGCGATCTCCGCTTTTTCTAACCTAGCCTGAGATAATTGCTTAGCTTCCGTTTGGGTCTGAAACTTGGCTTCGGCAATTTTCAGATCCAGTTCAAACTTCTCTAGCTCTCGCGGACTTGCTTTCGAATGTTCCACCAGCGGTCGTGTCTGCTGCACACGACGCCTGCTAAATTCAACTTCTCGTCGCGCTGTTTCTAAAGTACCAATGGAGAATGCATCTGCCTCCGCTTCTTTCAAGGCTGCTCGCGGTTGTTCCGAATCCAGTCTACCCAATGGCACTCCCGATTGAACGAACTCGCCTCGTTTCACCAAGACTTCATTCACGATTCCAAACTCGGCTGTAGCGACTTCCGTCGAACGGAACGGCGCTAAGCTTCCGAGCATATCAATCGATGCGGAAGTTCGCTGAATGACGGATTGGCCATACAAAACGTGGCCGCTCGCTAAGTATGAAAACGTTAGTGTCAGTAGTATTGTACGGAGATTCATATTAAAGCCTGTTCACCTTTCCCTCATCCAGCACAACAACCCAGGATCAAAAAATGAGGATCCTAGTTGTGACGCGACAAACGAGATAAGGAACAATGTCATCCGAAACGTGCGCAGCAGCCCCAATCGTTGAAGTTTCTCAAAAAGTCCGTTTGGATTGTGCGGCTTGGGGTGAATAAACGGCCTAGAAGGAGGCAAGCAAAGAAAGCCAACTCGAGTGCACTACGAAAAGATCGCTCCGGCCATAGACAGAAGCGGCACACTCTATTCCCACTCGGACAAAACAATGCTTCGTCAATGCAAATAGACCGTTCAACGGAACCTGCGAAGCGATCCGACGCCGATGAAAGGCAGCCCGGAAACCTCCCTGCCGTACTCCAAGTACGGATCGCCAATAAATTTTAGCAAGCGTCGCTCTTTGAAGTAACTGCCTGCGTAAATGTAGACAGTCCAGATTCCCGTCAGGATTGCATGGTCCATCGTCATTTCGGGGGTAAACCAAATCAATCCGAGAAAACTCATATAGACGGGATGTCGCATGTATTTGAAAGCTCCAAGTTTCACAAATTCACGCACCGGAGGTTTTTGTTGGATCAACCAATACCACCATTGAGTCACCCCTGTTTGGTAACCCATCCCAGTCAAATACAAGCTGTAGAACAATGCTAACCATGAACCGTAGAAACCAGTTAGCATGACCAGGTTCATCCAACCTGTGAATCGCCAAATCGCAATCTCGCTTCTTCCCCAAAAGTGAAAGGTCAACAAAAGAGTGATGCACGTTACGCAGCAATGCAAACACCCCAATAATCCGCCAGGCATCCACCGCTTGATGATTCGCTGGGTAGGCGGAGCCAATAGGATGCTATGAGGGATACAGAATCCGATCGCAAGTACGCAATCGACGAGAATCCAATGCGAGTGGGGAGCAGAACCTCCATAACGCAGAAATAGAAACAAGTAGACTACCGTTACGAGAAACAAAGCTTGCGTTCCAACACCAAAGGCAATACCTGCCCATCGCCCGAGTGCTATCGATCGAGAGTCGTGACCAACCCGTGACGATGCTGACCTAGCAGGTGCTACGCCAGCAGAAGCTAAACTATTCGACATTTCCCTTAAACTCCTTTTTCTGCGACGAAGAAGCCGTATTCCATGGCTCCTGATTTGTATGCATTCAAGATTGCATCGAAATGGTTCAAAAACAATGTGTGGTTCTTTCCCAACAGTCGAGCAAGATACCGAACACCCGTGCGCTCCACTCTCGCTTTGCAAATCTCCCAGGTTCGCTCCACTTGCCTGGTCCATATACCCGTGTTGACCATGCGAAGGCCTGCGTCCTCAAACCATTGAACGTAGTCAGACTGGCTCCCGAGCGACGGGCAAAACATGCCATCGCAGACTTGCTCTACTTGCTTTCGTTCATCCGCGTTGATAGGAGACTCTTTTGCGAGCCACGCACAAAGCGCAAAACGGCCTCCAGGTTTTAACCAACTGGCTGCCTTCTTAAAAAAGGCAGGCTTGTCAAACAAATGCTCTGTACATTCTATGCTCCAAACATAGTCGGCCGAGTTGGATCCCAGTTCCACTTGCTCGGCATCTTTGCAAAGAAATTTCGGTGCCGGAGATACTCGATTCCATTTCGCGCTGGATGCAGCCCAGATTCGCTGAACGGGGCTCAATGTCACACCCGTTACGTGGCACGATCGATGCTTGGCGAGCCATTGGCTGGAGCCACCCATACCGCAACCAATGTCGTAAACGACGCTTCCGGCTCGAATTTCGGCAAGGTTCGCAAGCTTATTGGTCAGTTGTACTTGAGCTACTTGGGAGGATTCGTTCTCTTCCCAATATCCATGATGAATATGGGGCCCCCAGAGCAACCGATAGAATAACGTGCTAATGTCATAGTGATTCCGTATGACCTGTTTCTTGACAGAAGGATACTCAATC
>JAJTHU010000253.1 GCA_021300055.1 Nitrosomonadaceae bacterium
CTGGTCGTGGTCGATGCGGTCAAGGAAGTCGGCTCGGGCTTGAATGGCCATCGACGCAACATGATTCGCTTGCTGCGTAATCCACAGATCAATGGCGTTGTGGTCGAACATCGCGATTGGAGAGCACGTTGATTCTCTTTTGGTGTGAGCATGTTGCGACGCACCATCAGTGTCCCCACCTGTCTGGCACTTGCAATCCACCGCGGACGCGCTCAGAGTGAGGCGTGAGATACGACGTGGGCAAGACGCGTATTTGCCTCAGCTTATCTCAACGTATCTCCGCTTATCCCCGCTACCAACGAGTTGTTGGAAGCTCCTTCAATCCGTGCGCGACGGCCCTTTGCAATGACCGATAACTTTGAGCGAATTTCGGAACGCGTAGAAGAACTTAAGCTCGAGCATCGAGACCTCGACCATGCGATCTCAAGCTTGCTACAGACGCCGTTTTACGACGAACTCCAACTTCGGCGGCTCAAGAAGCGCAAATTGCTGCTTAAGGATCAAATCAGCTTCCTTGAGGCACAACTCCATCCCGACGTCCCCGCATAGTTACAAGCTCTCACCGCGGGGTTGATGAGACACCAATCGGCCGGCAAGCCTACTGGTGCAGTTACTTGACCAAAGTAGGTGACACGCGCTCTCAATAAACGGGATAATTGACCCTTTAGTCAGTTTGGTATTGCGCCTCACCCGTTCTGGGCGATGATCCCAAGCATCTGCTCCCTCTGCGCCCACACATGAACAAAACTGTTGCCCTGCTCGTTTCGACCATCGTTGTCTTCCTCATTGGAGGCGGCGCGTATTGGTTAGGCACCAAGAACGCATCCAGCGCACCCAAACCCAGCGGCGCAGCGCCAGCGGCAGCACCCAAAGGTCCGGGCGGCCCTCCACCCGTAGCCGTCGATGCCGCGAAAGTGAAACTGCAAACCCTGCCAACGTCGATCACTGCGGTTGGTTCACTTCGCTCTGATGAGTCCATCGTGCTCCGACCAGAGGTATCAGGGCGTATCGCCGAGATTTCGTTCAGCGAGGGCAAACCAATCGCTAAAGGCGCAACCATTGTGCGTCTCGACCAGTCTGTTCAGCGCGCGGAGTTGGCACAAGCCGAAGCCAACCTCGCTCTCGCAAACTCGCGTGTTGAGCGCGCTCGCGACCTTCACAAAAAAGGCTTCATTTCGAGCCAAGCGCTAGACGAGGCCGAAAGCACCTACAAGGCAACGGCGGCAGCGCAGCAGTTGAGCGCGGCTCGCTTGAGCAAGCTGGAGCTTCGTGCACCATTCGCAGGTGTCGTAGGGCTTCGACAAGTTAGCATCGGCGACTATGTCCGTGAAGGCCAAGATATTGTCAATCTTGAAAAGATTGACCTACTGAAGGTAGATTTCCGCGTGCCGGAGCAATTCCATAAGCAGCTCGCAGTGGGTCAGTCGCTACAGCTGAATCTCGACGCCTTCAGCAATCGCACTTTTGAAGGACAGGTATTCGCGATCAATCCGCTGCTCGATGCGAACGGTCGAGCGGTTGTAATCCGTGCGCGAGTCAAAAACCCTGATAACCGACTGCGCCCCGGAATGTTTGCTCGTGTCCGCCTGCTGACCAACGATTCGAAAGAGTCGATGGTCATTCCAGAGCAAGCGATTGTCGCCCTCGCGGACGAATTCTTCGTGTTCAAGCTAGCCGATGGGCGCGCCATTCGCACTAAGGTAGAGATTGGCCAACGCAGCACTGGAATCGTTGAAGTCCTCTCGGGGCTCGCGGCTACCGATTCCGTCGTGACGGGGGGTCAACCAAAACTACGCGACGGCGCCCGTGTACAGATTGCTACGCTCGATGGCGCACCGCTGGCGCCGACAAGCACGGCGTCCGTACCCGCGCAATCGAGTCCCGATACCAAATCGTCTACTGCTAAACAGTAAGGCTTCGAGGAGCGACTCATGGTTTTATCCGACGTCTGCATCAATCGCCCCGTGTTTGCGATGGTGCTTTCGCTGCTGATCCTGCTCGTAGGCCTGATCTCATATTCGCGCTTGGCCGTCCGCGAACTCCCCAAAATCGACCAACCCATCGTCAACGTCACAACGACATATCGCGGTGCCTCCGCGGATGTCATGGAAAGCCAGGTGACGAAGCCGTTAGAAGACTCGCTCTCCGGTATCGAAGGCGTCGATATCTTGACATCCGTCTCTCGAGCGGAACAGAGCGACATCACCGTCACCTTTAAGCTGTCGCGCGACCCTGATTCTGCCGCTGCCGATGTGCGTGACAAGGTGTCTCGTGTGCGCGGGCGATTACCTCAGGCAATCGATGAGCCGATCATCGCCAAGACAGATGCAGACGCTTTCCCCATCTTGTTTATCGCGTTTTCAAGCGATAAGCATACGCAAATGCAGCAGTCGGACTATGCCAATCTATACATCCGACCAAGGCTCAACACGGTGCCGGGCGTTGCCGACGTGCGCATTAATGGTGAGCGGCGCTCGTCGATGCGCATCTGGCTCGATCGAGGAAAACTCGCATCGCTAAAGCTGACAACGCAAGACGTCGAGGATGCAATCCGTCGACAGAACGTTGAGATTCCCGCGGGACGCATAGAAAGCGCCAAGCGCGAGTTCAACGTTCTTTCGCAAACTGATCTTTCGACACCAGAGCAGTTCGGGGCAATCATCATTCGCGATGCAGCCGGCTATCCGGTTCGCGTCCGGGATGTCGCCAAAGTCGAAGTCGCCCCAGTCAACGAGCGCGTCATTACAAGATTCCGCGGCAATCCTGCTATTTCGTTAGGTGTTGTCCGCCAGTCCACCGCCAACACGCTCGACATTGCGAAGTCCGTCCGCCAGGAAATTGCAGGAATCAATAAGTCCCTCCCCGAGGGCATGAAGCTAACGATGTCTTATGACTCTGCCGTGTTCATCGAAGAGTCCACAAAAAATGTGTTCAAGACGATCGTAGAGGCGATAGTGCTTGTTGCGCTGGTCATCTTTCTATTTCTGCGCAACCTGCGCGCGACGCTCATCCCGCTCGTCACGATCCCGATTTCTCTGATCGGCACCTTCACGTTGCTTTATGTTGCCGGTTTCTCGATCAACGTGTTGACCCTTCTCGCGATGGTTTTGGCGATTGGCCTCGTCGTTGATGACGCGATCGTGGTGCTAGAGAACATCTATCGGAACATGGAAAAGGGCATGAAGCCCTTTGAGGCCTCACTTGAGGGATCGCGCGAAATCGGTTTCGCGATCATCGCGATGACGCTTACACTCGCCGCCGTATTCGTCCCGCTGTCTTTTGGCACAACTCGCACCGATAGGCTGTTTATCGAGTTTGCGCTCGCCCTTGCAGGGGCAGTCATCGTATCCGGATTTGTCGCACTCACGCTTTCGCCGATGATGTGCTCCAAGCTGCTCAAGCACGAGCCTACGCACGGAAAGCTCTACAACGGTATTGAATCTTTCTTCAATTGGCAAACCGAAGCATATCGGCGCTGGCTTGCCGCGTCGCTCGAACGGCGGCACATTGGGGTGATCATTTGGGTGATATTTGCGGGGGTATCGGTCCCGCTGTTCATGAACATCAAGTCAGAACTCGCGCCGGTAGAGGACAGGGGCGTGATATTCGGTCCGTTCCGCGCGCCGGAGGGTTCGACGATTTCGTACACGTCGCAATACTCGCGACAGATGGAGCAAGTGTACGCGTCGGTTCCCGAGGCGTCGCGCTTCTTCGTGAACTCGGGCAATCCGACGCCGGACGCGGGTTTTTCAATCTTGATTCTTAAGGACTGGAAGGATCGCTCGCGAACGAGCCTTGAAATCGCAAACGATATTCGCCCGAAGATGCGCGCGATTCCTGGCATTACCGCGTCTGCGCTCACCCCGCCCTCACTCGCTGGTGGACGCGATGCCCCCGTGCAATTCATCCTGATGACGCAGGCGCCCTACACGGAACTAGCGAGGATGGTCGAACGATTGCAAGACGAGATGCGCAAGAGCCCCATGTTCTTTAACGTTGATTCCGACCTGCGAATGAGTCAGCCAGAGTTGCGGATCATCGTGAATCGGGAAAAGTTGGGTGACCAAGGTGTTCCTGTTGAGACCGTCGGGCGCACGCTAGAGACCATGCTGGGCGGCCGTGTCGTCACCCGCTACAAGCAAGACGGAGAGCAGTACGACGTGATCGTGCAGGTCGCGGCAGACGATCGAAACACGCCTCAAGATATTTCTGACATTTACGTCCGCGCGCGCTCGGGCGAGATGGTACCCCTTTCAAGCGTTACGAGTATTCGCGAGACCGTGAGTCCGCGGAACCTTAACCACTTCAATCGACTGCGCTCGGCGACCGTTACATCGGAGATTGCCACCGGCTACAGCTTGGGTGAAGCGCTCAACTACATGAATGAGGCAGCGGCGCGAGTGCTGCCGCAGGTGCAAACAGACCTTGTCGGCCAGTCGCGCGAATACCGCGAGGGCGCGAACACCCTACTATTGACGTTCGGGCTCGCACTCTGCTTCATTTACCTGGTGCTCGCCGCTCAGTTCGAAAGTTTCGTGGATCCGTTTGTGATCATGCTAACGGTGCCGCTGTCGATAACGGGTGCACTCCTCGCGTTGTGGGCGACCAACAATAGCCTAAACGTCTTTTCAAAGATTGGGCTGGTGACTCTGGTAGGTCTCATCACTAAGCACGGCATTTTGATTGTCGAATTCGCCAACCAACTGCAAGCCCAAGGGCGGAGTGTCAAAGATGCAGTAATTGAGGCGGCCGTTCTCAGGTTGCGGCCGATTCTCATGACCACCGGGGCGACCGTACTTGGCGCCCTGCCCCTCGCGATTGCGTCGGGCGCCGGCGCAGAATCACGCCAGCAAATTGGTTGGGTTATTGTGGGCGGAATGACGCTCGGCACGCTGCTAACC
>JAJTHU010000077.1 GCA_021300055.1 Nitrosomonadaceae bacterium
ATTTCGCGGGTTCGTGCGCCGCGAGGTCTTCTGCGGCGATAAGTTCGTAGTTGAGTGCCAGCGACTTACCAGCCGCAAGCGATTCGAGCTTGTGCAACTCGGCCACTTTTAGGGGGCGCTCCGACAAATCAATGCCCTTGACGTTGGCACCGGCAACCGCCATCGATTCCGCAAGGATGCCACCACCGCAGCCAACGTCGAGCACTGTCTTGCCGCGCAGTGACACGCGTTGGTCAATGTGCTTGAGGCGCAGTGGGTTGATGTCGTGAAGCGGTTTGAACTCGCTCGTCGGGTCCCACCAGCGCGAAGCAAGCGCACCAAACTTGGCGAGCTCGGCGGGGTCGACGTTGAGGTTGCCACCGGGGGCGGCGGCTGGATTGGCTGTGGTCATGATCAATGCACTCTAAAGCGTTCGCCCCATGTCGCGGTGCGCGCACGTAGGGCATCAATGTCAGTTCTGGTGAGACGGTGGTCGTCGAGCAACAGTTCCCCATCTACCCAAACGTGGCTGACATTCTCGCGTCCTGCTGCGTGCCACAAGTGCGAGGCCGCATCGTACACCGGGAGTGTTTCCAATACGCCGAGATCGACGGCAACCACATCCGCGGCCTTTCTGGGCTTGAGGGAGCCGATGTCGGCATCCCATTGCAATGCTTTGGCGGCATTGAGTGTCGCCATTTCGAGCGCCTGTAACGCGGGTACTGCGGCGGCATCGCCACTCACGCCTTTTTGGAGCAGCGTGGCGAGGCGCGTCTCCGCGAACATATCGAGGCGGTTGTTGGAGGCGCAGCCGTCGGTGCCGATGCCGACGTTCACACCCGCCTCGAGCATGGCCTTGATGGGCGCGATGCCGCTGGCGAGCTTGAGGTTGGAAGTTGGGCAATGCGCAACGTGGACGCCGCGCTCAGCAAACAACTCGATTTCTTGCGGCGTCATGTGCACGCAGTGCACAGCGATCAGGTTTGGTCCGAGTACGCCCAAGCGTTCCAACCGCTCGATTGCGCGTACGCCGTACTGGCGTTCGCTGTCGGTCGGCTCACCGGCGGTCTCATGGATATGGCACATGAGGATGAGGTCGTCCATCTCGGTGGCGATGGTAACGAGCTTTTCGAAGGTGCGATCTGACACGGTATAGGGCGCATGCGGGGGGAGCATCAGTCGCACTTTGCCGTCGCCGATGAACTGCTCGCGAGAGGCGAGACCGCGCGCGATGTATGCGTCCGCATCCGCGGCATACGGCGTCGGGAATTCCATCACGGCACCACCCACCATGGCGCGCATGCCCGCTTCGCGCGCCGCTCGCGCAACTTCCTCTTGATAGAAATACATGTCCGCGAAGCAAGTGGTGCCGCTGCGCAGCATCTCGGCACACGCGAGTTGCGTTCCTGCGAATACGTATGCTTCGGACAAATGCTTTGCCTCGACCGGCCAGATGTGCTTTTCAAGCCAGGTCATCAACGGCTGGTCGTCGGCCAGGCCGCGCAAGAGCGTCATCGCCGCGTGTGTGTGCAAATTGATGAGGCCCGGAATCAGGACGTGATTCGGCAGCGACGTTACCTCGGCCCCTGGGTATTGGGTGCGTGCCACTGCGTCTGGAAGAATCGCAGCGATGCGTGTTCCATCAATGACCACGGCGTGGTGCTCGAGCACCACGCCAGCGGGTTCAACGGGTATCACCCATCGGGCGGAGAGTATGTGCATGGCTTCCTAAAGAGAATTTCAAGCGGTTCTGCACCGCACAAGAGGATGCGCAGAAACAAAAAAGCCCCGCGGTGCGGGGCTTTTCGGCGATCGGCGCCTATTACTTCGGCATGATCGTGGTAACGCCCTTGAACTCGATGTCTACACGACGGTTCTTGGCGCGACCTTCGGCGGTCTTGTTCGTCGCCACTGGCTGGGTTTCACCCTTGCCGACGGTGGTGATCTTCGCAGCAGAGATGCCCTGCGAAACCATGTACTCCTTGACCGTCGTTGCACGACGCTCAGAGAGCTTCTGGTTGTACACGTCGGTGCCGACAGAGTCGGTGTGACCCGTTGCGATAACCATTTCGACGTCAACTTGCTTCATCTTAGCAATGGCGTCGTCGATCGACTTCTTGCCTTCTGGCTTCAACACCGACTTGTCGAAGTCGAACAGGGCTTCAGCTTGGATGGTGATCGCTTGCTTGACCGGCTGCGGTGCGGGTTTAGGCGCTGGTGCCGGAGCAGGTGCTGGTGCTGGTGCCGGAGCGGGCTTCGGTGCCGGTGCAGGTGGAGGTGCGGGAGGACGCGGTGCACAGTTAGGGTGGGTTGCGCCGCTGGTCTGCACGCAAGCGCCAGATGCATCGCGCACCGGTGCGCCCGAGGCGTCGAGCAGATTAGGCGTCACGCCAGCGTATACGCTTGCTGCACCGACGAGGGCGGCAGACGCAGTCAGCTTGGCAATCAGGGAATTCTTCATTTGTTACTCCCGAGAGATGAAAAGAGATTGTTGTGGAAGTTGTTTTTCGAAGAGCCGTGGTCGATTCGTTGCGACCACGGGTGAAGATGCTGCAAAACCGCTGCGCCTGATCTGTCGGCGCGTAGGAGTGTGTGTTCGGCGGCTAATTCATGTCGATTTCGATCGACTTTCCACGCCAACGCACATCCCACCAAAACATCCTTGAAATCATACACGAAGGCTGTTTACAGGCACAACCAAGCCCCTATCACATAGCAGCGAGGCCCTAGCCCCGTTGCACAGAAACAACACTTTACCTGATGTTCGCAGCGCCGCTCGAAAAAGCACAACGGGTTGTGGGCGGACGAAATGTGACACCACACTTATTGTGGTTTATGGCGGAAGTTCCACACCCGGCGCACGGATTGTGGTAAATTTGTCAATTGCCTTTGCTTCAAAACTCAATCAAATCAAGTATTTAGCTGCGACCCCGTCGGCAACGATGTGGCGACGCGCTGATCATCGGACAAGACCCCCGCCGTGACTGACTCTCTCATCCCGCCGCCGCAATTCGCCAAAGAAACCCTGCCGATTAGCCTCGAAGAGGAGATGCGCAAGAGCTTCCTCGACTACGCCATGAGCGTGATCGTGAGCCGCGCGCTCCCCGATGCGCGCGACGGCTTGAAGCCAGTGCATCGACGCGTGTTGTTTGCCATGCAGGAAGTCAACAACGTCTACAACCGTCCTTACGTGAAGTGCGCGCGTATCGTCGGTGACGTGATGGGTAAGTACCACCCGCACGGCGACTCGGCGATTTACGACACCCTCGTTCGTATGGCGCAGGACTTTTCGTTGCGCTACACGCTGATCGACGGCCAAGGCAACTTCGGTTCGGTGGACGGCGACAACGCAGCGGCGATGCGTTACACCGAGTGCCGCATGGCCAAGATCGCCTCCGAGCTGATGGCGGATATCGACTCCGAGACAGTCGACTTCGGCCCCAACTACGACGGCAAAGAGAAAGAACCGTTGGTACTGCCAGCGCGCTTCCCGAATTTGCTGGTCAACGGCGCGACCGGTATTGCGGTGGGCATGGCGACCAACATCCCGCCGCATAACCTCTCTGACACGATTGACGCGTGCTTGCGCGTCTTGGAAAACCCAGCCGTTGATCTCGAAGAGTTGATCGATATCGTCAAGGCGCCAGATTTCCCCACTGCGGGCATCATTTATGGCGTCGATGGCGTGCGAGAAGGCTATCGCACCGGACGTGGTCGCTGCATCATGCGCGCGCGCTGCCACTTCGAAGACATGGAAAAGGGCGG
>JAJTHU010000252.1 GCA_021300055.1 Nitrosomonadaceae bacterium
GCATTTGATCGCCCTCCGCCGGTCGGGATTTGCTGTTGAAACCGCGTTTTCGCCTGAAAAGCCCCGCGGAATGGCGAGTTTTGCATTTGAATCCTGCTCCGCGTAGAACCACGTCCGATCCAAAAAGTGCCTTAGGTGTTGTCGCCCAACTGCATTCGCGAGTGCGGCGAATACCTGTGCTGCCGTAAATCGACCTTGACACGTGCAAGCAGTTGCGAAGTAAAGTTGACGTTATGCACACGTCATGTTCAAGTCCAAAGGCAACGCAAGCTTCAGTAATTTAGTCCGCTCGACACTACGTCTTGGGGGGCAAATCTGGCGAGCGGCACCGCAGGCAGTTTTGTGGATGACGCTAATCGATGGTGTAGGTGCCACATGCGAATTTGCTTGACGCCCAGTGATGCTTATTGACGTAGATCTCGAGCGGCCAGTACAACGCATCGCTGGTAAGAGTTTAGGTTGTGCGAGTGGGACTTGTCGTATGGGTGATGCACATTCGAGTTAGGGGAACCACCAACTGAGTGGTTCGTATCTAGAACACTTGTTTTTCAGGGATAGAAGAGTAATGAATACCGCTATTGGCTGGCTGCGCGCGCTCTGCATGCGCATGGCGCATTTCCTCACTTTGTTCGCGGCAAGTTGGTGTTGCCTAGTATCTGCGGCCCCGATAGACGAGTCAGTGGCTTTGAGGGTTGCCCAAAACCGGATTACGCAGCACGTCGCCATGCACGGTGCTTGGGGTGGAGAATCGCGACCGCAAGTTACCTCGATACGCCCGCTTTCCTATGGGTCGGTAACGCCTGCGTACTTGGTAAGCGTTGCACCAAGCGGCTTTTTGTTGATCTCTCAAGATGACGATCTTGCACCGGTGCCCTTTTATTCAGAGAGGGGCAGATTTGTCGAGGAGCGAGTGACGGTGCCGCAGACTCTGGAGTCTTGGCTGCTGCCAGAGTTGGCCGATAGGCTAACCCGAACCACCAGCCAGCGAGTTGAGCTTGAGCAGACCTACGATGAAGAGCAGATTAACTTGCTGAGGGATGACTCTGAAACTGGAAGGGAGTGGCGATTTTTCAACGTAGACCCAGAGCATTTTCTACCCCTGAACACGATAGACCCCGTTAAGTTCAGTGAAACAAAAGATAAAGCGGAGTTCGCGACCAAAGTGGGTTCTGTACTGCCTGGCCTGACATGGGACCAAGGGAACTCGAAAGCCGCACCGTTTACTTACAATAAATTCGCCCCGTCAATCAATGGTACTGCGCCAAACATTTGTCCGCGCGCAGTAACCGGGTGTGTTGCTACCGCGATCGCGCAAGTAATGCGTTACTGGAAATGGCCGGCGCGCGGGACCGGTACCTCATCCGTGACGCCCGCCGGCGGCCAGCTACAGACTGTGAACCACGACATTGCATTCGATTGGGACAACATGCCGCCTGCACTAGAGGATGAATTCGGGCGCCCCATCGCAAGTAGCAGCCAAATAAACGCCGTGGCGACCCTAATGCAACACGTGGGCTTTGCAGTCGACATGATCTATGGGTGTTCGGGTGTGGGACTGCCGGGGTCGGCCGCGTTTTTGGACAACGCGCAAGATGCACTGCCGCGAAAGTTTGGTTATCGTCCTTCGATCGAGAAGATTTCGAGGAGGAGCATCTCCTACGATGCGTTCTTCACGCGGATCAAGGCAGAGATCGATGCGTCTCCGCCGCGCCCGGTTCTACTGGGGATCTACCGCACTGGCGGCGGGCATGCTGTTGTAGTGGATGGCTACCAGATCGTTGGCACCTCAAAAGAGCTCCTACTCAATATGGGCTGGGGTGGAGCCGGCAACGGGTATTACAAAACTTATCAGACTTGGGCTGCGACCGAGGGAAGCACCTCGCGCTGGGACGCGTCCACGCACGAGGCCTGGATTGGTATCCAGCCGGATAGCGGGTGCTCCTACCGCCTCGCTAGCGCATCATTTGCGGCGCCCGCCGCCGGTACTACTTCTACTCTTGCTGTCACGGCAGGGGCAAATTGTGCATCCAACGCAACGACGAATGTCTCGTGGATTTCTGTGGCCAGTCCGAATGGGGTGGGCTCTCGATCTATCTCGTTTTCGGTCGCGGCGAATACCTCAGCAACTTCAAGAAGCGGGTCGATTGCCGTCGGCGACAAGACGTTCGTTGTTGAGCAGCCAGGGAACGTTTCGTGCAACTACAGCGTTTCCACTGGCGAACTCAACTACACTGCGGCCGCAAGATTCGGTGCCTTCTCTATTTCGACTGCCCCGACGTGCAATTGGAGAATCGCGTCTTCTGATGCTTGGGTAGGTGCAAACGCTTGGGTGACGTTTGTATCGCCGACCTCTGGTGCAGGATCTGGCACTGTTAGCTTTAGTATCGCCGGCAATAGTGGAGCCGCGCGCTCAACCGAATTGTTGGTAGGAGGACAAAAGGTAAGGATTTCGCAGGCAGGGACCTGCGCGTTCAGCCTAGACAATTCTTCACAGGCCATCTTGTCGAGTGCGAGCAATGGCCAGATAGAGTTCACTGCGGGCTCGAATTGTGCCTGGACAGCCGTTAGCAGCGCAGCATGGCTCACCCTAACCAGATCCAGCGGAACCGGCTCGGCAACGATCGGTTATTCAGCGTCGGCGAACTCGTCCTCGTCGCCTCGTACCGCAACGGTCACTATCGGGCGCGAACTTTTCACACTGACGCAAGCTGCAGCTGGAACGTTTCCAACTGGAATATCGAACGGCGATTTTGAGCAGGGCGTTTCAATGTGGAGCCAACAAGGAGCTGGGCCGCTGATCTTCGCAGATCCCGGCAGAGCTCGCTCTGGCGCGGGATATGCGTGGCTGGGGGGAGATAACCAGGCGAATGATGTTTTGTCTCAGACCTTTTTTGTTCCATCGAACGCCTCATCAGTGTCACTAAGTTTCTGGTATCGAATTCGGACGACAGAGACGACGACCACGGGCGCCTTTGATTCACTGAAGGTAGAAGTATGGAACTCAGCCGGCAGCACAAGGCTCGCCAGTTTGCAAACGCTTTCAAACCTCAATGCATCATCTAGCTGGAGGCAAATCCCCGCACTCGACCTGTCTTCATTCAGGGGACAAACCATCCGACTGGTTATTGGTGCGACCACCGACCCAAGCAATATCACTGACTTCTTTCTTGATGATTTCGCACTCTCCGTCGGCGGGTCCACTTGCACTTACTCTGTTACGCCATCGAGCCGCAGTGTGACTAGCGCTGCTTCATCGGTCCAGTACAGTGTTACCACCAGCCCGGCGGCGGGGTGTCCATGGTCCGCGACGACCTCAAGCAGTTGGCTAACCGTTGCACTGGGTACAAACAAGAGTGGTTCAGACACATTCATCGTTGTCGCCGATGAAAACACCACTGGTGCGCCGAGAAGCGGCAGCGTTACAGTCGGCGGACAAACTGTGGTCGTCAATCAGGCTGGTCCAGCTGCTGTTCCCTCGGTCAGTAATGCATCCGGCGTGCTGCGCAACCCAGACTTTGAGCAAGGCCCTGCCTTCTGGTCTGAGGTCTCGAGTGGTGGTTTCGCCTTGATCGGAAACGATGTGGTGGTACCTGCCAAGAGCGGCAGCTCGTATGGTCGTTTGGGCGGCTACAGAAATGCTAATGATGTACTTAGCCAGACCGTCAACATCCCAGCGAATGCAACTGGGGCGGTGCTCAGCTTCTGGTATCGCGTTCGAACCGACAAAGCCACGTCGAGCGCTCTGGATTTTGCCGAAGCACGATTGGTTGATCCTGAAACGGGTGAGTATCTGACTCTCGATTCCGTTTCAAATCTCGACGCAACTAACGAGTGGCTCAAGAGCGACGACTATGTTGCGTCACCAGAACAAGTCGCTCAATTCAAAGGAAAGAGCGTACGGTTTGAACTCAGAGCGACGACCGACGGCGGGCCGATAACAGCCTTCTACATTGATGACATTCGAGCAGACATAACTGTCAGTAATGCCGCGGCGGCGTCATCCCTTTTGAAGAGAGGCGGAATAGACATTGACGGTGATGGTCGTGGCGAAATCGTGGTTAGGTCTCCCACAGGGGGAACGTTTGTTGGAAGACTTTCAGGATCCCAGATGACCTACACGCAGATCGCCGACCCAGGCCCGAACTATTCAGTCATGGGCGCTGTCGACCTCGACAGCAAAGGGCGGTCAGACATGATCATGCTTAACCTAGCGCAGGGCGATTCTGGTGAAGCCCGCGTGTGGAGCGCATTCAACGCTGCTATTCCCAAAGTGTTACGAAATGTTCGTACGGCATGGCGTGTGGACGCTGTGGGTGACCTTGATGGCGACGGCCGCGGGGATATCGTCTGGAGATTCACTGGCATCGGTGCGAGCCCAAATGACACGGGCGTGTCATACATTTGGTTCACCGACGGCAATGGGGTCACACAGGTTCGGAAGCGCGGTGGCGCGCCGCTAAGCTGGACACTGCTCGGCGCGATTGACCTGAATTCCGATGGCGCTGCCGATATGATCTACGTTAGCCCCGATTTGCAGGTTCGTGCGTTGATGGCTACGCCGAATAGAACGTGCGCTAATTTATCGGGCGGCTCACAAGAGGCTGGGTTCACCGCGCTCGCACTTGGTAGCTTCTCTGGACTCGGCAAGGGCGAGATTCTTGCGCGCAATGCTGCGGGGCAGGTGCAACTTGTGCAGCTTGATGCCCGTGGCATTTCGCTGCCACCCTACACTGGGCTTCCGGATGATCCAAATGCATCCTGCACGGGAAGTTCCATCAGTATTCCTAGGACGATCACTCGCCCCACCGCGGTCATTGATCCATCCTACGGTTTCTTGGCCGCTACAGACCTGAATGGGGATGGCATTACTGATATTGTGTGGCGACGCTTATCGGATGGCGCTGTGATCATATGGATTATGGGCGCGGGCGGGCAGGTGGGCTCGACTCTGAACGGCGGAAACGTATTCGCCGGCTACGACTCCATCCAGCGTTGACGCGCCCTGCTGAGTGTCGCTAAGTCAGCGGCTTGATCACGTGAACTAGTTCTCCGCGCGTGATCAAGCCCTCGAGCTCATCGCGCAGCCGCGCACTTTCATCCATCGCGAAGCGCCAATACTTCAGTCGGCCTTCATAGTCATCGACGAAGCGGGTGAAGTCTTTGCGGTCAGGGAGCTTCTTCATGGGCAGC
>JAJTHU010000272.1 GCA_021300055.1 Nitrosomonadaceae bacterium
CAATCGCCCCATAAGCGCGCACGGCAACGGCCAACAGCGCCGCCGCTTCAGGTTGTGCGGCTCGCGTCGCGTCGAGCGCACGGCCTCGTAGGGCGGTAATGGCATTGCTGATCGGGTCGCCCAGTGCGGGGATCGCAAAGGCGCTGCCGACGCCTTCGATCTTGCCATCCGCAATGAGGTCTTCCAACTGCGACGCGACCGCTTCCGGGCGCGACAACCGCGGCGCGACTTGCATACACCAGCCAGCGGCGGTCGTGACTTGCCAGCCAGCGGCGGTCGTGATTGAAGACGCATGGCGCGAGTCGGCGTCGCCCGCGACGCGCTCCCACAGCGACCAATACACTTCACCCATGCGCGCATCGCACGCCACGAGCACCTGCGTGACATCGGGGGCAGCAGTCTCGGCCAGCGCGACATGACTCGGCAGCGCGATGATGCGCTTGCCCAAGCCCACCGCTAAGCCTTGCGAGACAGCGCATGCCACACGCACACCGGTGAACGCGCCCGGACCTTGGCCAAACACCACCATATCGATATCGGCGACACGCAACCCTGCATCGCGCAGCAGCCCGTGCATGATCGGCAGCGCTAATTCGCCGCTCCGTACGCCAGCGTCGTTGACGCTCTCAGCCGTCAGCACGCCATTGGCGTGCAGCCCGACTGATACGGTTTCGGTGGAAGTTTCGAAGGCGACGAAATTCATCGCGCCATTATAGCCAGCTGCCCTCTACCCCCTCGGTAGCAGCTTGGAGTGCTACTACAAACTCGCCTATTGGCGGGCGTTTTCAGGCGTTTTTGCCCAAAAACGCGCGCCAATGCTAGGGTTTTGTTTTCAATAAGCCGCGCTGCAGGGCTGCGCCTAACCTACGCGCGCAAAATCGGCAGCGTACCAAAGCGTCCGTTCAGGATCTTGGTGGCGTCTTGTCCCCACCAATCGCTGATGATGGTGCTGTAGAGCGAGCGGAAATCCACGGCGAACGGCAAGTTGCCATTGCCATCGAGTTGATTGAGACGCGGCGGCTCGCCATAGATGCCACCCTTTACTCGACCACCGAGCGCGAAGTGCACGTTAGCCGTGCCGTGGTCAGTGCCGTTGCTTTGGTTCTCTTTGGGGCGGCGACCAAACTCGGCGTAGGTGACGACCAGCGAACGATCCCAGCGGCCCAACTCTTGAAGCGCTGACTTCAGCGCGGTGACGCCGTCCGCGAGGTCGCGTAGCAAGTTGGCGTGCGTACCGAGTTGGTTGGCGTGCGTGTCAAAGCCACTGAGCGATAGCCGGATGACGCCGATGCCCGCGCGGCTCGCAACGAGTTGCGCCGCGGTGCGCACTTGGTTGCCGAAGTTGTTGCTCGGGAAAACGGTCTTGAACTGGTAATTGGTGTTGAGCTTGTTGGCCGCGTGAACGATCTCGCTCTCAACGCCGAGGATATGCCGCAGCGCGCGATTGCGCCGATCTTCGCCCGCCTGTGCGAGCTTGGCCGTGCGCAAAAACTGCGCGGTGTCGGCCAGCGCGATGGTGCGAGCCCCCTGACCCGACAGCGGCCCCATATCGTTGGAGCCAATGACCGCACCGTCTGCCGCGAAACCGCGCGGCGCCGGAAACTGTGCAAACGTGCGCGCTAACCACCCCGCGTCGAGATACTCCTCGCTGCGCGATGCGGTGTCCCAAATCTCGATCGAGCGAAAGTGCGAGAGATTCGGATTGGGATAACCCAGGCCCTGCACGATCGCGAGCTCGTTGGCCTCCCACATGCTCATCAAGGGCTTGAGCGAGGGATGCAACGCTTCGCGCTCAGATAGCGCGATGAGGCTATCGTGTTCCAAGCTCACACGCGGCCGCAAGCTGCGGTACGCAGGATCACGAAACGGCACAACGGTATTGAGCCCATCGTTTGCACCTTTGAGTTCGATAAGCACCAGTAAGTTGTTGTACGGCGTATCGATTGCCGCACCTGCGGCTGGCGCTGGAGCCTGCGCCCACGCCACGCCGTCTGTGGTTGCGAACAAAGGCAAGCCGCTGCCCAACGCCAACGCCGCACCACCGAAGTTGCGCAAAAACTGGCGACGCTTCTGATTCGCCAACGTCGATGCTGATGACGAAGCAACGCCTAGCTGCTGCAGCGGTTTTGTGTGGCGAGTTTTCATACTGGCTTCCTAACCTTTCTTGCGCACTAAACTGACTGTTGGCCGTACTGATGCGCTACTTCAATTGATAAGCGGGGTCCGCAACCAACGCGCGCACCCAATCCGCAGGCGCATTGCCGCGCGGCATTTCTCGAGGCGGCATCGCCAGCACCACGGTTGCTAAGCCTGCTGCACCCTCAAGACCTTTGCCGTCGTTAAAGCGTGATGCCCAGCCATCGAGATCCCACTTCATCGCATTCATGGCGCGCTCGACGTTCCGCTGCTGCCGCGCCGCGCGGCCTGGTGGCGGCGGCGTGCCCGAGCGAACGGCCATTTCGTCGAGCGCATTCATCATCGCCTCCATGCGATCTTCTGCACTGAAGATGCGGTCAACAAACTGCTTGCGACCGAGCAAAGAAGCCGAGTTAATCCACGCCTCACCGCCCGGCCAGCCCTTCACGTTCGGCGGCGAGAAAACGTTTTGGCCGAGCAATGCCGAGGCCAGCACGAAGGGCCGCAAATTGCGCGGCTCGATTTCAAACTGCTTGAGTGTGCCGACCACAAACTCGACCGGCGACTTAATGAGAGTGGCCCGGTTCTCCGGTGCGTAGAACGCATCTGAACTGAGCATGGCACGCATCAGCTTGGCGGTGTTGTAACCAGAGTCGCGGTAGATCGCAGCGAGGCGGTTGACCTCGGCCTCATCGGGGACCGGCGAGATCCACTCCTTCCAAAGTTTGCGCGTGATGAATTGCGCCGTCTCTGGACGCTTCAGCAACAGGTCGAGCGCTTGATCGCCCTCAAAGTTAGCGCGCTTACCAAAGATAACTTTTTCGCCGGTATCGTGGATGCCGCGGCGGAACATGAACTCGCCAGTCTCGCGGTCGATCGACCAGCCCGTAAACGCGCGCGCCATCTGCTTGATGTCTTGCTCGGTGTAATTGCCCTCACCGAGCGTGAAGAGTTCCATCACTTCGCGCGCAAAGTTTTCGTTAGGCTGCTCGCGACGGCTATTGGCGTTATCGAGGTAAATCAGCATCGCAGGGTCACGCGCCATTTGGTGCAGCATCACGCCGAAATTGCCAAGCGCGTACTTACGCAACAACACATGCTGGTCGTACATCAGCTTGGTGTAACGCACTTTTTGCTGACTAGTCGCAAAGTGGTTGTGCCAGAACAGCGTCATCTTTTCGGTGATGGGCGAAGGTGTGATGAGCATCTCGCGGAACCACCACTCACGCAGATCGAATGCGCGCTCAGCATTGAGTCGCAACTCTGCTTCGCGCTCTTCACGGGTCATGTCGCGTAGCTTGCTGGCTGGCAAGATCGGTTCTTTAGTCCACGCAGGCGGGTTGCTGACCGCCACCTCGCGCGCCGTCAAAAGAATCTGCTCCGCGGCCTGCGCGCGCGTGAGCCCCTTGAACGCCTGAATTTCGGCCTCGCTCGCCGCAAAGCCACTGCGGTTGAGCAAATGGCGCGCGTCCTCAGTGGTGAGCGGTGTCGTTGGCTTGGCGGATGCGCTGAGCGGGAGCGCCAGCGCCATGACAGTAGCCGTTATGAGGCCAGTAGCAAGCGATCGGGCAATGCCGATTGGATGCTCTTCGATCCAGGCTAGACGTTTCATTCTTAATCCCTCGCTTTGTCTTCAGTACAATCCATTAGCGCAATTCGAACCGATCGTTCGCTGCCAGCACCGATTTCAATGAGTCGCGATTGTCGTTTACGCTCAACCACGCCAGCGCTGCTTTGTCGTTCCTTAGGTATGCGTTCCAAAAGGCAAGCGAAGCAGCCTTTACGTCCAGCTGAATTTCATCGTCGCGCGCGGTCTTTGGACGCCGTCCACCCAGCGCGTGACCGCCGAATACCATGTGGTCGCCGCCTTCAAACACCAACAGATACTTGTCGCCCGGCGCCATGCTCTTGAACGGCAGTTCTCGATCGGAAGGCTTGGTACCATCGTTAAGCACTTCACCGTCGAGCGATCCCGTTATTGAAAAAAACGGCAGCTTAATGTCACCGAACTGCTTGTGGAGCGCCTTTTTGTTTCTCGCAAGGGGACTAAATGCGATGGCCGCCTTTAGGCGCTTGTCCAATCCCGCTTGTCCGCCAGACGCTGGATTAGCCTGCCCTGTGACTGCCAAGGTGGTGCCCGCACCAAAAGAGTGTCCGGACATACCGAGTCGGCTGGTATCCGCCCTTGATAGAGGCCATGCGTCGCCTTTGGCGCGCCTTTCAATTTCATCGAGGACGTAGTGAACATCACCCACACGTAGCGCGAGGTTGGTGATCGTCATTGCACCCTTCAATTGACCTTCCACTTCTGCAGCCTTGCGATTACGCCAAAGCGACTCGTCAGACCCTGCGTGCTGCATATGCACGCTGATAAATCCATGGCTGGCCCAGTGTTCGCCCCACGCTTTGCCACCCGCGCGGTTGCCACCGAGGCCGTGCGAAAACAGCACGACGGCGAGCTTCTCCTTCGGCGCCGTGTCGGCCGTCGGCGCGTAGATGCGTACCGGTACATCACGGCCTCGGGCTGCATCGCGCCACGTTTCTTCAATCACTTGGACAGTGAAGGGCCCCGCCGACGCATACGCGTGAGCGCTCGTGTCAGCGGAAGCTGTCTCGATCGGCGCCGCCTTCAGCAGCGCTGGGGTGCTTGCACGAGCCTGCGTCGAAATCACGAACGCAAGCAGACATGAAGTCGCCACCACGGCGAGGTATCTCCAAAACAACGGCATGGCTTGTCGAACGGTCATGTTCTCATCCTCCTATTGTTAAGTGAAACTCTTCCGTCAGGTGTAATTACTTGCGTTCGCCTTGATGGGCTGCGTGTGCAGCGAGTTCCTCGCGACTCAGGAAACCATCCTTGTTGGTGTCGAGCTTGTCGAAGTGGCTAGCAAGCCGCGGTGCTTTGGCATCGGCTTCGGCGCGGCTGATCTTGCCGTCGCCATTGGTATCTATAGCCTTGAGTCGCGCCGCCATTTGTTTCTGACGATAGGCCTGCATTTCCTCCCGCGTCAGATAACCGTCCCGGTTAGCGTCGATATCGTCAAAGTGCTTCGCCAAGCCAGGGCGTGAGGCAGCCTCGGCGCGCGAGATGCGCTTATCGCCATCGGTATCGAGTTTTGCCGCCGCGCTGCGCGTACCGTTAGGGCTCTCACCGGCAGCTAGTGCATTGCCTGAGGCGAGAGCAGCACTCGTTGCCAGAAACAAGGCAACCAATGAAGCGCTAACTGAACTGGACAGGCGCTGCGAGCGCTGCGGCGCAAATGCGGTGACGGAAGCATAAGTTGTTGCTTGGCTTGGTTTCATGTTGGCTCCTAAAGGCGGTGGGGCTATTGATCGAAGGTTCGTTGGGTGTGGACTGCATCAATGCTGCTCACGATACCCATCACAACGCGCCAAGTCTTTTCAGGGCGACGACAATTCGTAACGCCCTGTAACCGACGCCCCGCCTTGCCCCCGGAAGCGCCGCGAAATTCCCTTTACCCCTTACAATTCATTACACATAGCCGCTCGCGCATGCTGATTGACAATAGGCATCGCGGCGGTGAGCCCCTATGATATCCACATGAACACCACTAGCCCAAGCGCGTCTGCCGGCGCAGACGCGCATACCGCCACCCCAAAGCACCGTATCTTGGTCGTTGACGACGATTTGCGCCTCCGCGACCTCCTGAAACGCTACCTCACTGAGCAAGGCTTCGCCGCCGACACGGTCCCCGACGGCCAAGCGCTCGACCGTGCGCTCACACGCAACCGCTACGACCTCGTGGTTCTCGACGTCATGCTGCCAAACGAGGATGGCTTTGCGGTTTGCCGACGTATCCGTGCTGGCGGCATTCCCGACGCGGCAGAGGCGAACATTCCGATCATCATGCTCACCGCAAAGGGCGAGGACGTCGATCGTATCCTCGGCCTAGAAATGGGCGCGGACGACTATCTCGCCAAGCCCTTCAATCCCCGTGAGTTGGTGGCTCGCATCAATGCGGTGCTGCGTCGCCAAGCGCCGCTGCCCACGCCGGGGGCGCCGTCTGAAAACGATGAGATCGTACGGTTTGGCCCCTTCACCCTCAACCTCGGCACCCGCGAGCTCAAGCGCGACGGCGTGAGTATCCCCATGACCACGGGCGAATTCGGTTTGTTGAAAGTGATGGCGCAGCACCCGCGCGCGCCGCTCTCCCGGGACAAACTGACCGAGCTCGCACGCGGTCGCGAACACGACACCTTCGACCGCGCCATCGATGTGCAAATCTCGCGCCTACGTAAGCTGCTCGGTGAAGACCCCTCGAATCCGCGCTACATCCAGACGGTTTGGGGTCGCGGCTACGTGTTCATCCCGGATTGATGCGCTGGTTACCCAATTCGCTGTTGGCGCGCACCATCATCGTCCTGCTGGTGGCGATGATCGCGAGTCAGTTGGTATCGCTTTCGCTGTTTCGTTACTACAGCCGCGAACCACGCGTGCAGCTCGCGGCGATTGGATTCGTCAATCAGTTAAAAACGATCCGCGCCGCGCTCGAAGTACTGCCACCTGAGCAGCACCGCGAGTTCGTGCAGAAGCTCCGCGAAGAAAAAAGCGTCCGCGTATTCCGTATGCGCGACGAAGAGCCGATGGAGTTGGCGCCAGACCTGCCGATCCTGCGTGTCGCGCGCGAAAAACTGAAAGAGGAGTTCGGCACAGACGCCGACCTATTTGTGCGCACACGCCCGCAGAAGCCGGACGCGCCACC
>JAJTHU010000111.1 GCA_021300055.1 Nitrosomonadaceae bacterium
GAGCGCGAGATCATCAACCACCACATCGTCGCGACCATCAAGATGCTCGAAGCGCTGCCCTGGCCGAAGCACCTCAAGCGGGTGCCCGAATTTGCTGGTGGGCATCACGAACGCATGGACGGTAAAGGCTATCCGAAAGGGCTCACGCGTGAGCAGATGAGCGTGCAGGCGCGCGTGATGGGTATTGCGGATATCTTTGAGGCGCTGACCGCGAAGGATCGACCCTACAAAGAAGGCAAGACGCTTTCAGAATCGCTCGAAATTCTGGGCAAGTTCAAGCTCAATGGGCACGTTGATCCTGACTTGTTTGACGTTTTCGTCAAGGAACGGATTTACCTCAAGTACGCTGAGCAATATCTCGATCCGAAGCAGATCGACGACGTCGACATCAGCAAGGTGCCGGGGTATACGGGCGGTTAGCGTTGCGACCACCGAGGCCCGCCTTCCTAGCTCACCGAGAAACATCCCATTAAGCATCGGAAAGTGCGCTTCCAAGCGTTGACCCAGTGGACCAAGCTTGGCTCGAGTATAGAGCCGAAGCGCCGTGAGCGTATCTACCGGGAATGGTTCTACGCAGGGGTTTTGTTGCTCTGTGCTGCCGCTGGGTCGCTCCCCGGCAAAGACGTCAATTGGGATCAGGTGAATTACCACATTTACGTCGCGCACGCTTTCGTTCATGACCGAATTTTTCTAGACACGTTCGCAGCCAATATTCAAACGTACATCAATCCGATACCGTTTTTGCCCTTCTACGCCGTAGTCGCGAGCGAAATCCCATCGGCAATAGGCTCCGCGTTACTTGGTGTCCTGCATGGACTCTCTCTGATAGCTGTAGCCAAGATCTGTTGGTTAGTGACCCGACCTAGTCAAGTCGTCCATCGCTTCGCGTTTGGTATTGCTGTCGTCGCCTGCGCGGCATTTCACCCGCTCTACGTTGCCGGGCTAGGGAGCAGTCTTTCCGAGATGGTAGCCATCGTCCCCGCGATGTGGGGCGTGTACTTTCAATTGCGTCTATGCGCGCTCCCTGACCTAGATACCAGGTTTGAACGCGCTCGACGCGATGCTGTGCTGGCGACCGCTCTGATCACCGTCGCGTTCCTGTGGAAGCTTCCGATGGCTTTTCTCGGTCCAGCATTCGCATTAGCGCTAGTACTGCCGACACTCTGGATGGTGAGGACCACGGCAGCCAAGTTGAGGCTGATCTCGTGGTATGGACTCGGGGCTGTTGTCGGGCTCATCGCGGGTGGAGTCTTTCACTACTGGCGAGTCTTCGCAGAGACTGGCAACCCGTTCTTCCCCTACTTCAATCAGTTTTTCGAGTCGGCATTGTATTCGTCGCACGCCGTCGTAAATCATCGGTTCAAGACGTGGGATTGGTTGTCTGTTTTTGCATTGCCGATTCGGATGCTCAAAAACGAGTCCTTTGTCACTGCTGAAATTGTGGCGATAGACCCGCGGTATCTGGTGTTTCTGCTGATTATGTTGGCTCTGTTATGGCGCGCGTTGACGTCTTGGCTTCGCGGGCGAGCTGACGAGAGGCCAGTTGCGCATCTTACCGCGCATACGCCACCAGATCTGATGCGGGCTGACCGGCCCGTGGATTGGTTATTCATTGGCTTCTTGCTACTTGGCTATCTCGCTTGGGTGCTGACCATTGGTAACGGGCGCTACGCACTCCCACTCCACCTCTTGTTGCCGGTCGGGATTCTGGTGCTCACACGGCGATTGACGACACGAGTCGAGTTTCAAGTTGCTGGGTTGACTACTTTGGCTGTTGTGCAACTTGTGGCTAACCTGATCGCGTTTGAACCGAGCCGTTGGGATAGGGAACCCCATTTTGGGAAGTGGGTGCAGGTCGAGTTTCCTGAGGCCTACAAACGCCCAAGTGCTTTGTACGTGTCACTTGCGTTTGGCGATAGACGCTCGTGGTCGGAGGTGGTCCCACAACTGCATTCCACCTCCCGCTTTATCAACCTTCAAGGCTATGAAAACACGCGGCCCGATCAGTTTATTGGCACCAAACTAAGTGAGCGCATTAGATTACACAGCGGACCGATTTATGCGGTGCTTGAGCGACGTGAGTTCGCAGCTGGCGATCCTTCTGAAGCGTGGTGGCACACCGCCATGGGTCGCCAGCTGCTCGCATATGGGCTCTCCATCATAGATGCAGAGGCATGCCAGCCAATTGTCGAACGGCCCAATCGAGCACCGACACCGGGCCGCCCCTCTAAGCGAGTTCTTGCCGAGGTGTGTCCAGTGGCGCGCGTCGAGGCGCACGACTTTCGGCAAGCGTATGCGGCAGAGGAACGTGCGATGGCAGCGTTGGAAAAACGCTATGCATCAATTCTCTACCCTCCAGATCCTGCGGCATATCTTTACGGGGCGCTGTATTGCAAGTTCTATACGCCAAAGGAAGTGTACGTGTGCGCTGAAAATGGGTTGATTTGGGGAAAGCGCGTCGCACCGTCCCACGAGTTGCTCTTCCTTACGAAGGTGCATCCCTAGCGTTGGGTTGGCGGGTAAAGGTCTCGCATCGCTGCCAAAAAGTCAGAAGGGCAGAACTCGTGGAAGTAGCGGATACCATGGCTGATCAACGCCTACCCTAGGCTACCTTCGATCTAGCCTAATCACTTGCTTGAAGCCCTACGCACTTCGTTGAACAATGGTGCATTAAACCGTAGTGTTGGATGGCTGCTCCGCCATCGCTTCCTAGCAACGTTTTCTGCCCAGAACCAATACCGCCGAAGTCTTGAAGCCAAGCAGCGCGCGCAACTTATCGAAGGCGGTCACGCCAATCAGAATGAGCTTGCTGCGCATCGGGTCGAACCAGCGTGCGAGGGTGGGCATGTTGCGCTCGTAACGCAGCCAATGATGGAACGAGTACAACCAGAACGAGTGTCCTGTTTGGTACGACGTTCCCACCACCTCGAGACCGCTTGCTTCAAACAGTGATTCGAGGCTACGGGTATTGAATAAGGTCCAGTGTCGCGGGAAATGATAGCCGCC
>JAJTHU010000278.1 GCA_021300055.1 Nitrosomonadaceae bacterium
CTCGCCGCCGCCAAGTACCTCGTCATGCCGCGCATCGAAAACTACGCGGCCGACATCCAAGCTCGCGTTTCGCAGGCGACCGGCATGGACGTCAAGGCCAACACGTTGCGCGGCGGTTGGGCGGGATTTTCCCCGTACGTTGAGCTAAGTGAGCTGACTTTCCGAGAGCCGGCTGACGTCCGCTCGCCGACGCGCACCGCCGGCGCCGTGGCGTTGAACCTCCCCGCTGTGCGCGCGTCGCTCTCGATCCCTTACCTGCTCATCGGGGAAGTGCGCTTTCGCGAAGTGAGCGTGTTTCAACCGGAGTTATCGCTGATTCGAGCCCAAGACGGGCTCGTGTATTTCGCCGGCCGTCCCCTGAACCGCAAGACCGAAGCCGATGACGGTCGCTTGCTCGAATGGTTGCTCGCGCAGCCGGCGGTCGAAATTCACCGGGCGCGGCTCACTTGGCAGGACCTCACCACGCCAGCACCTGAGTTGGTTTTCACTGACGTGGGGATTGTCGTGCAGAAGCGTTTTGGTCGGCACAACATCGGCCTCACCGCGAAACCGCCGCCAGAACTCGCGCGTCAACTCGATGTGAGTGGCCGCGTCAATATTGAGCAGAACGCCGGGCGCTGGGAAATCGATGGCGAGCTATTTGCAGCGCTCAACAACGCCAACCTGTCGGAGTTTCGACGTCACCTTAACGTGCCAGACAACTGGCAAGCAGGCATTGGCTCGGTGCGTGCGTGGGCCGAACTCGATAACCGCATCAGCGTAAACCCCGCGCTGCGCTTGGTTGGCGCGTTGGACGCCAAGGGTCACACGACTGCGGATGCGAAAGCTGACAACAAGTCGGAGGGCGGCTTCGTCAACCCGATCAAGTCGATCGCTGCGGACGTACACATCGTGCAAGCCAAGGCGCAGCTCGGCGCCGACCTATCGCCGCTCAGTATTGCCAAGTTGGCGGGTCGCTTGGAGTATGAGCGACTCGATGGCGGCTTTAGCGTGCGCAGCCGCAAGCTCGAGTTTCGTACCAAGGAGGGGGTAGTGTCGCCGCCTGCCGACTTCGCGATCACCCTACAGGGCTATGGCAAGCCTGATGTCGAGCGCGGTGAGATTACTGCCAACGGCATCGATTTGAAGGTCATGTCGGCGTTGGTCGATTACTTCCCGATTGGCAAGGAAGTGCGCCAGCTCGCGGCCAAACTAGGCTTGCGGGGTGCGGTGCGTGACTCCCGCTATGCGTGGACAGGCCCCATTGAGCGACCGCGAACCTACGACATCAAGGGCACGCTCGACGCCGCCGGCATCAACACACTCGAACGCGTCCCCGGCTTTAGTGGCTTCACCGGAAGTGTCGAAGGCAACCAATCAGGTGGTCGGTTCCGCCTCGCATCAAAGGATCTCGCGTTCGATGCTCCAATGGCGCTGCGCGATCCTTTGCGGTTTGAACAGATCGACGGGCAGGGCGCGTGGACGGTCACGGGCGAACGAGTGACCCTGAAGTTCGACAACCTAAAGATTGCCAACCGTGACCTCGCCGCGTCGTTCAGTGGTGTGTTCTGGCGCAAACGTGCCGCTGCGGGGGCAGAGCTTGACGAGGCCGCGCGACTAGGGAACATCGATGCCACTCTGCGGCTAGATCGCCTCGACGCGACGCGTCTGGGCGCGTATCTACCGCATGGCTTAACGCGCACGCGCGAGTATCTTGATTGGGCGATTCGCGACGGCAAAGTGACCGACGCGACGCTATCTGCCAAGGGTGCGCTTGCGCAGTTTCCGTTTCATAAGGGCGTCGGCGGCAGCTTTACCGTACGTGCCAGGCTAAGCGACGTCGACTTCCGTTACTCGGAAGGTTGGCCGGTGGCCAATGACATCAACGGCGACTTTGCGATCGACAATACCGCCATCGTCGCAAAGGTCACTAACGCACGCTTTTACAGCGCGCGCGTGCGCGACACCACCGTCGCCATCGCCGACACTTGGGAACGGCCCGCAGTGCTCACCATTTCGGGTGAGGCCGATGCGCGTGCGGAGGATGTGACGCGCTACATCCGCGAGAGCCCAATGCTCGATGGTGTGGGCGGCTTTGTGAAGTATGTGGCGATGGATGGCCCAGGCCGCCTCAACATTACGCTTGGTATCCCGCTTACCAAGCCAGGACCGGACGACAAGCGCGCGCCCGCAAAGTTCACGCTCAGCGGGCGCTATCAGTTGAATCGCGGCAACGCGCGGATTCTGCTCGGCGGAGCCACGCCGCCGAGCGCCGGCATACCCGCAGTTGCAGGCTCGACGCAGGGCGTGGTGGCAATGAGTAACCTCAGCGGCCTGCTCACCTTTACCGAAGCGGGCGTGAGGAGTAGCGGCATCACTGCAACGGTATTTGGGCAGCCGGCAACAGTGGGTATCTCCGGTGGCGGCGAAGCAGGCGTTACCACTGAATTCAGCGCGCGTGCCGATGTGCAACAGTTGAACAGTGTGTTGCCGTTTCGAGTTCCGCAGCAGGTTGCCGGGCCGACTGACTTCAGCGGTAAGCTGATGACCACGCGCAGCAGCACGGACTTGCTGATCAACGCGTCACTCGTCGGCGTGACTTCAACGCTGCCGTTCCCGCTCAACAAGCGTGCCGAAGAGTCGCGCGCCATCCAGGTTAACTACACGCAGATCGGGCAACCGGGCGAGCAGTTGCGCGTCACTCTCGCGGGCGTAACGCCGGAAACGCGGGTCGAGGCACGGTTCGGAAAACGCGGTGCTGAATCGGCGTCACCGGCGTCGGGTGCGTTTGGTGGGCTCGTTAGCATCGGGGCACCGGTTTCGAGCGGTGCACTTCCTGAGGGGGTCTGGCTGAGTGGCAGCATGCGCTCGCTCGACTTTGACCAGTGGCAGCGCGCCATCGCGGGCTTCTACCCGAGCGCGGAGACTTCCGCGGGTAGTGGTGCCGCGTCGGGTGGGCAAGATCTCATCGCAGGTTTCGATTTCGCCCTCGGGCAACTGCTCGCCTATGGACGGCCGTTCCCCGAGGTGAAGATTCGCGGCCGCAAATCCACCGATCGCAACAATCCGACCTGGGCGCTGTCAGTTTCTAGCCGCGATGCCGAGGGTGATTTCACATGGCGCGCAGGGGCGTTTAGCGAGCGCGGTGCCGTAAGGGCGCGCTTGAAAAAACTCATCATTCCGGATGAGCTCGCGCAGCCCAATGTTGTCCCGGCGCGAAGCGATGCCTTTGAAGCAGCGCAACTACCTGCGCTCGACATCGTCGCTGACGAGTTCACCTTCAAGGGGAGATGGCTTGGCAAGTTGGAGCTCACCGCAACGCCGCAAACCGACAACTGGAAGATCGACCGATTGCAAATCAGCAATGGCCATATGCGTGCCGAGATGAGCGGCATCTGGCAGCGCTACGGTGATCCGTTTGCCCCCCCGCTTGCCGGTCCAGTGAAGTCGCTCACGACGATGAACGTCAAGCTAGAGACAAACAACCTGAATGCGTTGTTCGGCCAGTTCGGTCATGGCGAGCAAATCAAGGGTGGGCGTGGCTCGCTCGAAGGCAAGCTCAGCTGGCCCGGCCACGCGTACCAGTTTCAGCTTGCCAACTTATCGGGGCAGTTCCGCGTCGACGCCGAAAAAGGCCAGTTCGCCAAAATTGAGGCCGGCGCGGGCAAGCTGCTGGGGCTGTTGAGCTTGCAGTCGATTCCGCGACGCTTGAGTTTCGATTTTCGGGATCTGTTCAATGAGGGGTTTGCGTTCGACCGCGTCGAGGGCGATATCACCATCGCCAATGGCGTGATGTTCGCCAAGCGCTTCGACCTCACAGGCCCGGCGGCCGATGTAAAGATGGCGGGCGATATCTCGCTGCCGAACGAGCGCCAAAATCTGACGCTGACGGTGTTCCCCAAAGTGTCGGGGACCGCCGGCGTGGGCGTCGGTGCGTTAGTCAATCCGGTCGTCGGCGCCGCGGTGTGGTTGGTGGGCGGAGTCTTGGAACGCGTGCTTTCGGTCCAATATACGGTGACAGGCACATGGGATAATCCGATCATCGAGCGCATTGGGCGACAGAGCGTGCCGAGTGCGCCCGCAGATTCTGCCGCGCCGGCGTCGTCGGCTCCTCGGAGTGCGCCGAGCGCGGCGTCCTCTTCCACCAAACCACCTGCGTCAAGTACGCCGGTGCGCTAACTTGAGAAAGTAGCGTCCGAACCGCCATTCGAACCAAGCCGACGTGATCCTCACCAAAAACTCGCCAACTCTCCCTGAAGCGCTGGCACGCGCCCAGCAGTCCACACAGTCATTCTTCCGCGTGGCTGCGATTCAGATGGCCTCTGGCCCGCAGGTGCAGGCAAACCTCGAAGAAGCGACGCGCTTGGTGGCGATGGCGGCGAGTACCGGCGCACGTTTGATCGTGCTGCCGGAGTACTTTGCGATCATGGGCTTGCGCGATACCGACAAGGTTGAAGTGCGCGAAGCCGATGCCGAGACCGGTGCGGGTGGCCCCATTCAAGATTGGATGCGCGAGACCGCCGTGCGCCACGGTGTGTGGCTTATCGGCGGCGGCGTGCCGCTGGCGAGTGACGTGCCCGGCAAGGTCCGCAACAGTTGCTTGGTTTATGACAAGACTGGCAAGCGTGTGGCGCGCTACGACAAGATTCACCTCTTTAGCCTGACGATGGGGCAGGAGCAGTTCAACGAGTCGCGCACTATCGAGCCGGGTGATAAGGTCGTCACCGTCGATTCGCCGTATGGTCGTATCGGCTTGTCGATTTGCTATGACTTGCGTTTTCCGGAGTTGTACCGCGCCATGGGGCAGGTGGACATCATCGTAGTGCCATCGGCGTTCACGTCAACGACGGGCAAGGCGCATTGGGAGCCGCTCATTCGCGCGCGCGCCATTGAAAACCTCGCGTACGTGATCGCGCCGGCGCAAGGTGGCTTCCACGTCAACGGCCGCGAAACGCACGGCGACTCAATGATTGTCGATCCTTGGGGATTGGTGCTCGACCATCTTCCGCGTGGCTCCGGCGTGGTCGTCGCGGGCATCAACCCACAGTACCAGTCAACGGTCCGCAAGAGCCTCCCGGCGCTTGGTCACCGCACACTCAATGAAATCGGAACACATGAACCCTGAAGCACTCAGCACGGCACGCGCCGCGCTACTGACCCCATACGGACTCGATGACGCGCAATTGCAGCGCGTGTTCGGCGAGATCATGGCGCATGACGCCGACTACGCGGACCTGTACTTCCAATACTCGCGCTCGGAAAGTTGGAGCCTTGAGGAGAGCCGCGTTAAGTCTGGGAGCTTCAATATCGACCAAGGCGTCGGTGTACGCGTGGTGGCGGGCGAGAAGACTGCCTTCGCATACTCTGATGACATCGGTTACGCCAGCTTGAGCGATGCCGCGCGCGCGACGCGCAGCATTGCACGCGCGGGAGGCAATGCCGCTGCACGCATCACGCCTAGCAAGGCGGGTGCGCCTTCGCACGGCCTGTATGAGGCGCTCGATCCTGTCTCTGGGTTTTCGGATGCCGAGAAGGTGCGCATTCTTGAGCGCTTGGAATCCTTCGCCCGCGCGATCGATCCGCGCGTCAAAGAAGTAATGGGTCGCCTCTCGGGTGACTACGAGATCGTGCTGGTCGCGCGTCACGATGGTCACCTTGCGGCAGACGTGCGTCCGTTGGTGCACATCGGCTTGACAGTGATCGCCGAGCAAAACGGTCGCCGCGAGCAAGGTCACATCGGCGGCGGCGGTCGCTACGATTACGCGTATTTCACGGATGACGTGCTGCGCGGTATCGCGGCGGCAGGTGTACGCGAAGCGTTGATCAATCTCGATGCGCGTCCTGCCCCAGCGGGGGAGATGACCGTCGTGCTCGGTGCCGGATGGCCCGGCATTCTGCTGCACGAAGCAGTGGGCCACAGTCTCGAGGGTGACTTCAATCGCAAGGGTAGTTCGGTGTTTTCCAACCGCATCGGCGAGCGCATTGCAGCGCCCGGCGTGACGGTTATCGACGATGGCACGTTGCCGTTCCGTCGCGGCTCACTCAATATCGACGATGAAGGAAACCCCACGCAACGCAACGTGCTCATTGAAGACGGCATTCTCCGCGGCTACATGCAGGACAGCATGAACGCACGCCTGATGAACGCACCGGTTACCGGTAACGCGCGGCGCGAATCGTATGCGCACATTCCAATGCCGCGCATGACCAATACCTACATGCTCAACGGTGACAAATCGCCTGAGGAGATCATTCGCAGCGTGAAGCGCGGTCTGTACGCCGCCAATTTCGGCGGTGGGCAAGTCGATACCACCAGCGGCAAGTTTGTGTTCTCGGCGTCCGAGGCGTACATGATCGAGGACGGCAAGATCAGTTATCCCGTCATCGGCGCAACACTGATTGGCAACGGCATCGAGTCACTCAAGCACGTCACCATGATCGGCAACGACATGAAACTCGATGGCGGCTATGGTGTATGCGGCAAAGAAGGGCAGAGCGTGCCGGTGGGCGTTGGTCAGCCAACCTTGTGCATCGAGGGGCTGACCGTCGGTGGCACTGCTTAAGTTCGCTGCGCTGTGACAGACGCAATGTTTTCAGAGCCCACGCCACCAACGCCACCGACGCGTGTACCGTTGGTGCTGCCAGCGAATTTTTCGTGGCAGGCGGTGGCGCTCGTGATTGCGGAGAAGTTTGGTTTGCGCGGACTGCGCATCGCCTTCATGATCGCAGCACCCGTGATGTACTTCGCGGCCAAAGGCTGCGCGTCTGTGCTGTGCTCGATCCTCTACGTCGGCGCGGGCATGACGGTGTTGCTGTTTGTGTTGGTCGTGTGGACCGCCAAAGAAGCGCTGGATAAATTTGCGCGCGAGCACGCCAGTCATGCGTGGCTAGTAGTGGATGCAGAAGGCATTGGCGGAGAGTCGCAAGTCGCGGGCGAGACGCGCCGCTTCAAACTCGGTTGGGACCAGTTCAAGCGCATCAAGGAACGAAACCGCTATTGGCTACTCGAAACACGTAGCGGGAGCTGGATGGTGTTACCCACGCACCAGTTCACGGCAGAGGCGTGGGCGCACATGCGCGCGCACCGCACGCCCTGAGCGAGGCGAACGATCTTCGCAGAAATGCGAAGCTAACCATCGTCGCGGAGAATATGCGCGATCAGCGTAAAGTTTTGCTAGTTCCAACGACTAAGCGCACATCAAACCCTGAAGGAGAAACGCGCATGAAGCGACGCACCTTCGTCACGCAAGTGGTGGCAACGATAGGAGGAATGACCGTGCTAAAAGACGTCTTCGCGCAAACCAAGCGCGGCCCACAAGATCCGCACCCCGATGCGGTTAAGCTGGCGCTGCAACAAGCGAACGGCCCCAAGCCAAAGATCGAGAAGCTGCAGCTGCCCGACGCAGAGTGGAAGAAACGCATGTCGGCGCTGCAGTTTGAAGTCATGCGCGAAGAGGGCACCGAACGTGCTTGGACGAGCGCTCTCAACGACGAGAAGCGCAAGGGCGTGTTTCATTGCTCGGGCTGCGACCTCGCCGTATTCACGTCAGAGATGAAGTACGAAAGTGGCACTGGCTGGCCAAGCTTCTTTACGACCTTGCCTGGCGTGTTTGAAAAGAAAACCGATTGGAAGCTGATCTATCCACGCACTGAGTATCACTGTGCGCGTTGCGGTGGCCACCATGGGCACGTGTTCAAAGATGGCCCCGCGCCCACGAACGAGCGCTGGTGCAACAACGGCGTGGCGTTGGTTTTCAAGCCGTCCGATAAGGCTTGATTTTAGCAAACAAAACCCTAGCAACGGCAGGCAGTTTCAGGCATTTTTGCCTCAAAATGCCCGCCAATTGGCGAGTTCTGCCTGTGCTGCGTCCGCTATCTTCTGACCTCACTGCTCATTACGCGTTGCAAATTTGCTTCCCACTGATCTAGACGGCTGGCTCGACTACATCGGGCGCCAGCACAGCGCTGAAATTGTGATGGGCCTCGACCGTGTGCGCACGGTGTGGACGCGCATGGGCTGCCCCGGGGCGCCGCTCAACATCATCGTCGGTGGCACCAACGGCAAGGGTTCGACATGCGCCATGCTCGAGTCGATCCTCCATATCGCGGGCTACCGCACGGGCTTTTACTCGTCGCCGCACTTGGTGCGCTACAACGAGCGGGTGCGGATTTTGCAGCAGCAAGCGGACGACGATTTGCTCGTTGCGTCATTTGCCGCCGTTGAAGCCGCTCGTACGCAAGGTGGCACTCAATGTGGCACGCAGGGCGGCAACGAGGCCGACGTGGTGCCGCTTACGTACTTCGAGTACGCGACGCTGTCAGCCTTCTGGTGCTACGCGCAGTCCAACCTCGATGTGGCGATTCTCGAAGTCGGCATGGGTGGACGACTCGATGCCGTCAACTTGATCGACGCGGACGCCGCAATCCTGGTGTCGGTCGATTTGGACCATCAAGCCTATCTGGGCGACACCCGCGAAAAAATTGGCTGGGAGAAAGCGCACATCTTCCGTCCGCAGCACCCTGCGATCTACGCCGACGCTGATATGCCCGAAAGTGTGGGGCAGTACGCCCAGCAAATTGGTGCGCACCTGTATCGGCTCAATCAAGACTTTCGCGTCACGCGCCAGGATACGCAGTGGCAGTGGCATGGCCGCATCGGTGACACCGAGCTCGCACGCCATGCCTTGCCCATGCCGGCCTTGCGCGGCCGTTATCAACTCAATAACGCCGCGGCCGCACTGATGGCGCTGGCGTGTTTGCAATCGCGCCTGCCAGTGTCGGCGACCGAAGTAAAGCGCGGGCTGTTAGAAGTCGAATGGCCTGGCCGCATGCAAGTGCTGCCGGGCAGGCCGACGGTGGTGCTCGATGTCGCGCACAACCCGCACGCCGCGGCTGCGCTTGCGGATGCGCTCGGCACGATGGGGTTTTACGAAAACACCTACGCTGTTTTCGGCATGCTCAGAGACAAAGACATTCGTAGCGTGGTGCGCTTGCTGAGCCCGCGCATCGACCACTGGTTTATTGCAGGGCTCGACGGCCCGCGCGGGACGACGGCGGCGCAGCTTGGCGCGCTGCTCGAGGAGGAAGGGTTGGCTGGTCGCTACACGCCGTGCGTGTCCATCACGCACGCGCTTGCTGCAGCGCAAGAGCGCGCGACCCCGAATGATAGAATTTTGGGGTTTGGTTCGTTCTACACCGTGGCAGACCTTTTGCGCGCACTCAACCGCCGCTAACCATCCTCATCATGTCCGCTAAGAATAACGATATCGCGACCAATCCTGCGACCGCCGCCAGTGCCGCCGCCGAACTCGAACTGAAGCGCCGCGGTCGTCGCCGACTCATCGGTGCGATCACGCTGGGTCTGATCGCTATTGTGGTGTTGCCGATGATTTTCGACTCGGCGCCGCGCAAAGTCGAAACCGGCAAGCAAGAAATCGCTTTCACCATCCCGCCGAAAGACGGCTTACCACCGCTCGCGCCGCCTGCCGCAGCTCCCTCCGCCGCTCCCGCCGGAGCTCCCGCTCCCGCAACGCCTGCCACCGCGCCAGCCACGCCGACGGCATCGGTGGCAAGTTTGCCGCCAACACCATCTGAGGTCGCCGCGCCGAAAGCCGCGAAGGTCGAAGCGAGGCCAGAAACAAAGCTAGAAA
The DNA here is from genome assembly GCA_021300055.1 of Nitrosomonadaceae bacterium. GTDB lineage: Bacteria > Pseudomonadota > Gammaproteobacteria > Burkholderiales > Usitatibacteraceae > UKL13-2. Next base: position 9,630 of record JAJTHU010000278.1, read on the forward strand.
CGAAGGCTGCGCCTCCCCCAGCAACGAAAGCAGAACCCAAAGCTGAGACCAAGACCGAGGCGAAGCCCGCCGCGAAAGCGGATGGCGGCTTTGTCGTGCAAATCGGCGCCTACAAAGAGGCAGCTAACGCCAAAGACGTCGTGACGCGGATGAAAGCTGCCAAGCTGCCCGTGGTGACCGATACGGTCGCAGTCAAGTCGGGCACGGTAACACGCGTGCGCGTCGGGCCGTATGCCGATCGCGCCGCCGCTGAAAGCGCGCTCGCTGCGGTCAAGCTCGCCGGCGAGGACGGCAAGGTCGTGTCACTCAAATGACTGGGTGCGCCGCATGAACGCTGTTGACTACGCAATCATCGTGCTCATGCTGCTGTCGATCGGCGTGGGTGTGATTCGCGGCGCAATTCGCGAAGTGATGAACCTCATCGGCTGGGTGTTGGCGTTTGTTCTGGCTTACACCTACGCCGGGTCGCTCGCGCTACAGTTTTCTGAATGGGTTGGCGAGCCGCTTGCGCGCACGGTGCTGGCGTGGGCAACGATCTTCTTGTCGGTGATGGTGCTCGCGGCACTCGTTGCGAGCTTGCTATCTGAAGTCGTGAGAAAATTAGGCTTGTCTGCGCTGGATCGAGGTGTTGGCGCGCTCATCGGCTTCGCGCGTGGCGTGTTGATGTTGTTGGCGATCACGCTCATCGTTGGCCTCACACGCGTTCCACAATCCGCGCCATGGCGAGAAGCAGCACTCACGCCGTGGCTCGAAATTGTGGCGCTCTATGCCAAGGGTGTGCTGCCCGACTCCATTGCAGCGAAGATTCGTTATCGCGTACCGGCAAGCAGTCAGAAGAGCTAGGCACACCTCAGCAGACTTCACGCAAGGCCTGAACTAACAAGGCCCAACAAGGCACAACTCAGGGAACACTCACATGTGCGGCATCGTCGGCATCGTCTCGAAGAGCCCCGTCAATCAGCTGTTGTATGACGGACTCACCGTCTTGCAGCACCGCGGCCAGGACGCGGCGGGCATCGTCACCGCCGATGGTCGGACCTTCCACATGCACAAGAACAAAGGTTTGGTGCGCGACGTGTTCCGCACACGCGATATGCGCAACCTGACCGGCAACATGGGCATCGCACATTGCCGCTATCCGACTGCAGGCTCGGCGTCGAGCGTGGCTGAATCGCAGCCGTTCTATGTGAACTCACCTTTCGGTATCGTGCTGGGTCACAACGGCAACTTGGTCAACACCGCTGAACTGCAGCGCGAGTTGTTCCAAGACGATCTGCGGCACGTCAACACCAGCTCCGATTCTGAAGTGCTGCTCAATGTATTGGCGCACGAACTGCAAATGGCCGCCAAGGGCCCGCGCCTCGATCCAGAGTCAATTTTTTCGGCTGTTGCAGGTGTGCATCGGCGCGCGCGAGGCGCTTACGCCATCGTGGCAATGATCGCTGGCTACGGTATGCTCGCATTCCGCGATCCTCATGGCATTCGTCCACTCGTGATTGGTAAGCATGAATCTGAGAACGGCGTTGAATTCATGGTGGCCTCGGAAAGCGTGGCGCTCGACACACTTGGCTTCACGATGATGCGCGATGTTGCACCAGGCGAGGCGATCCTCGTTGATCTGTCGGGCAACTTCTTCTCACGCCAGTGTGCCGTCAACCCGAGCCTGAACCCTTGCATCTTTGAGTATGTCTATCTGGCGCGCCCAGATTCGGTGATCGACGGCATCTCCGTTTATGAAACGCGTGCGCGCATGGGCCGCTCGCTGGGTGAGCAAATCAAGCGCGATCATCCCAACATCGAGATTGACGTTGTGATCCCGATTCCCGATACCTCGCGTCCGTCTGCGGTCGAGGTGGCGCAAGTGCTCGGCGTGAAGTACCGCGAAGGTTTCGTGAAGAACCGCTACATCGGCCGCACCTTCATCATGCCGGGCCAAGATCAACGCAAGAAGTCGGTGCGCCAAAAGCTCAACGCGATGACAATCGAGTTCAGGGGCAAGAACGTGTTGCTGGTGGATGACTCCATCGTGCGCGGCACGACGTCCAAAGAAATTGTGCAGATGGCCCGAGATTGCGGCGCGAAAAAGGTTTATTTCGCATCTGCGGCGCCACCCGTTCGTTACCCGAACGTATATGGCATCGACATGCCGACCCGCAGCGAACTTATTGCCACGGGGCGCGACGCCGCACAGATCGCAGAGGCAATCGGTGCCGACGCGGTGTTCTATCAAGACCTCTCAGATTTGATCGAAGACGTGAAGGCCTGCAATCCGGCGATCAAGAACTTCGATGCCTCGTGCTTCGACGGCAACTACATCACGGGCGGTGTGTCTGCTGAGTACCTCGCTGGCATCGAAGCCAATCGACAGGACGGCGAGACGCGCGGCAATGAAGAAAGCGCCGCGAACCAACTCGATTTAGGTTTCTCCACCGTCGATTGACGGTGTCGGCTAACCAACCAACGCGCCATGACTGATTCATCTGATCAGCCTGACTTCGATACGCTTGCGGTACGCGCGGGGCGCATGCAATCAGATTTTCAGGAACACGCGGAAGCGCTGTTTCTGACCTCGAGCTTCACCTATAAGTCGGCGGCAGAAGCGGCGCGCAAGTTTGCGAATCAAGAGCCCGGGTTTTTGTATTCGCGTTTCACCAACCCAACGGTGACCATGTTTCAACAGCGCCTTGCGGCGCTCGAGGGCGCACAGGATTGCATCGCCACCGCCACTGGCATGGCAGCGATCGCGGCAACTGTGTTTGGCTTGTTGAAGCAGGGCGATCACATGGTTTCCTCGCGCAGCGTATTTGGCACGGTAGTGCCGCTGTTCGATCAAATCGCCGCGCGACTTGGCATCGAAACGACTTGGGTGGACGGTAGCGATCTCGACGCTTGGCGCGCGGCGATGCGCCCCAACACGCGATTGCTGTTCTGCGAAATGCCGTCGAACCCGCTGAACGAATACGTCGATGTTGATGCGGTCGCCGCCATCGCTCACGAGCGTGACGCGTTGCTCGCCGTCGATAACTGTTTGCTCACCCCGGCCCTGTTTCGCCCGCTCGCACACGGTGCGGACTTGGTGATTCACTCCGCAACAAAATATCTCGACGGGCAGGGCAGGGTGCTTGCGGGTGCGGTGTGCGGCGCGACGTCACTGATTGAGCCGATCTACATGTATGTGCGTACGGCGGGCTCCTCGCTGTCGCCGTTCAACGCCTGGGTGTGCCTCAAGGGGATGGAGACGCTGCGGCTGCGCATGGAAGCGCAGTCTGGCAAAACCCTAGAACTGGCGAGGCGTTTGGAGCAAAAATGGCTGAAAACGGGCGTCCTTCGGCGAGTTTGGTACGGTGGCCTTGAGTCCCATCCGCAGCACGCCCTCGCAAAGCGCTTAGCGCCAATGCAAGGTGCGGTGCTCGCGTTTGAATTGAGCGGTGGTCAGGAAGCCGCGTGGCGCGTCATCGACGCGTGCAAGATGATTTCCATCACCGCCAACCTCGGTGACACCAAGACCACCATCACCCACCCGGCCACCACCACCCACGCGCGGCTTAGCGCGGCGGAACGCGCTGCTGCTGGCATCAGTGACGGACTGGTGCGCGTCGCAGTGGGGCTAGAGAGCGTCGACGATATCGAGCGCGATTTGGCGCGGACGCTAGGTCGGTAATGTTGGCAGCGTGTTTGGCTGCGTCGCAGCGCGCCTTTGCGTGCCTTGGGCACGTTTGGTTGCGATTTGAGCAGGCGCTAGTCGTGCCCCAGATGCCAGACTTCCGGCCACCCGCCGCGCACGGTTGGCGCCAGCGCTTGTTGGCGTATGAGCGGCAATCAGCGACATGGCATTGGCTCGCGCCGATATTGGTGGCGGCGATCGCCGTCTACCACTTTCGCCAGTTGTTCTGGTGGTCTTCGCAGACACCGTTCGACTTTGACGCAGTGCATACGTATTTGCCGATGGCCAAAGAGTTGTTGGCACAAGGCCCGCTCTTCTTGTTAAGCGAACGCGCGTTGAGCGCGCCACCGGTAGCCTACATGTTTCCCATGCTCTTCAATGCAGACCTCGCGCAGATGCGTCAGGTGAACATGGGCTTGTCGGTACTCTGCGTGCTGCTGATTTTTCGTACCGGCTGGCTGCTGCACTCGCGCACGGTAGGTGTGCTCGCGGCGGCTGCTTTCGGACTGACGCCGCACTTTTGGCCGTACATGTCCACGGGTAGCGTCGAGGCGTTGTACGTCTTCCTGTTGGTCGCATCGATGTGGATGCTCGCTGAGGCCGCAAGTGGCTTGCGTGGCGCGTTCATCTTGGCGGGCGTGTTCATCGGCTTGGCGACAATGACGCGCGCGACCATCCTCTACTGGCTGCCGCTGGCGGCGTTGAGCGCGTGGCTGTTGATGCGGCTCGTGCCCACCGAAGCGCGCCTATGGCGCGGTGTGCGCGACGCCCATCTCGTTGCGATGTTGATGGTCCTGCCACTCCTTCTAAAGAACCTCTTCCTTTGGGGCGTGCCTGCCGTATCAACCGGCGCGGGGATTGCGCTGCTGAACGGGCATCACCCATTGACTTATGGCTTCGAAGCCAACTACTTCAACTTTGAATCCGATCACTGGGCCGCCATGCCACAGGGCGTCAGCCACCTGCAGGTGGCTGCAGACAAGACGCTCGCTGCGGTCGCTAAGTTTGTCATCGCTGATTTGCCCCCGTTAGAGCTCGCTAAAATGTATGCGTTGAAGCTCAGCGCGACTTTGTTCACGAG
>JAJTHU010000052.1 GCA_021300055.1 Nitrosomonadaceae bacterium
TCTTCACGCCCTTCGCGCCAGTGAAATGCGCAGGGAGTTCGATCAAGGCTTTGTCGTAGCCTTGCTGCGCGGCATTTGTCAGCCACTTGACGCCTTGCGCTTCGCTCTTGCTTACCCCTTTACCCGCAAAGTAGCGCTGTGCAAGCTCGTACTGCGCCTTCGCAAAACCCCACTTACCGGGCGTGCGGGCGTAGTTCATGGTCGCTGCCTGCCGCAGCAACGTGAGCGACTTGGCCGCGTCGGCTTTGCGGCCGGGCACACCCTTGCCTTCAGCGTACATGGTCGAGAGCAAGTACTTTGCTTCGACGTTGCCGTTACGCGAGAGACGGTTTAGCTTGGGGTATGCCTCGTCGGACTTACCGGCATTGAACATTTCGCGGACGTCATCGATATCGAGTTTGACGCTCGCTTGCTTGGCTGGTGCCGGTTGTTGCGCCGCACTCGGCAGTGTATGTGCGGCGGCAAAAGACAGCACAACGACGGCAGCTGTAGCAAAACGGTGAAACATGGTTTTCTCCTCAGGATGTAGCGCTATTTTCCATGTTCCTGAGAGCCGCGTTCAACGACTTTGGTTCTCGGGCTTGTACTTTCGTGTGCAAGCTTGCTGCGGACGCTTCCTATAATGCGAGCTTAGGCCTGACACCACTCCTTCACTCGCCAACCTGAACATGACACTTCCAATGCAAATGCGCGCCGTGACCACCAATGGCAGCGGCGCCGCTGAGGTGATGCAAGTCACCCAACAGCCCGTGCCCACCCCCGGCGAACACGACGTGCTCGTTCGCGTCGCTTACGCGGGGGTGAATCGACCCGACGTCATTCAACGTCAAGGCAACTATGCGCCGCCGCCTAGTGCATCGCCGATCATGGGTTTGGAGGTCGCGGGCGAGGTCGTTGCGGTTGGCGCAGCGGTACAGCGTTGGAAAGTGGGCGATGCCGTTTGCGCGCTCACACCCGGCGGGGGTTATGCAGAGTATTGCGTCGCGCCTGCAGCGCACTGTCTGCCCATTCCCGCAGGACTCTCGCTTCTCGAAGCCGCTGGCGTGCCGGAGAATTTCTTCACGGTTTGGGTGAACGTATTCGACACTTGCAAACTGAGCAAGGGCGAACGGTTCTTGGTACACGGTGGCTCCAGCGGCATCGGGCTCACCGCTATTCAACTCGCCCATGCGTTTGGTGCGGAGGTGTTCACCACTGTCGGTAATGAGCAGAAAGTGGCGTTTTGCAAAAGTGTCGGCGCAGATCACGTCTTCAATTACAAGACGCAAGACTGGATGAATGAGATCGCCACGATCACACAAAAGAAAGGCGTGAATGTCATCCTCGACATGGTCGGCGGCGCCTACATTGAGAAAAACCTGCGCAGCCTCGCGCTCGAAGGCCGCTACTGCTTTATAGCTTTTCTCGAGGGCGGCAAAGCTGAAGTCGATTTCCGGCCACTGATGATGAAACGTCAAACCATCACCGGCTCGACGTTGCGTGCGCGCCCCGATGCGCAGAAGGCCGCTATCGCCGCAGCGCTGGAAGCCAAGGTGTGGCCGTTGCTCGCGGCCCAACGCGTTAAGCCGGTCATTCATGCCACGTTCCCGCTTGAGCAAATCGTCGAGGCGCATCAGCTCATGGAGTCGTCGCAGCACATTGGCAAGATCATGCTCAAGGTCGGCGCGTGAGTCGTTGCCCTCGACACATCAAATTTGCAAGTGCACTGTGCGCCACCATCGTCGCACTAATGTGGGCGGATGGCGCGCGCGCCATGAGCTTTGTCGCGGCGCCTCCCTACTTGTACCTCGGCGGGCCAGTCGTCCGTGAGGATTGGGACACGTGGGAAGAGGCAATGATTCGCTTCGGTGGAAAAATTGAGTACGTGGTGCTGCATCAGTCTGGCGGCGGCGACTCGTTTGCCGCGCGCCGGATCGGCCACGACATACGCAAACGCGGCCTGCGCACGGTGGTACTAGGTCGTTGTTCGTCGGCCTGCGCAAACATGTTTCTCGCTGGCGTGAGTCGCCAGTTTGGCTCCTCCACCCTCTCAGCACAGACCGTGTTGGGCTATCACGGCAGTTACAACAAGACCACCGGAGAGCTCAACACACGCCGGACAGGCGATTACTTCGCACAGATGACCAACGGCAAGATGGACGAAGCATTCATCGAACGCTTCATTAAGCTTGAAAACAAGCGCGGGTTGCTGCGCTTTGTGCACAAGGATCAGCGCACCTCGGACAAGCAGCCGCTCGCGATGCTTTGCAATGGCGATGAGGACCGCCGCAAGCGCGACGAGCAATGTGAGAAGCTTGATGATGTCGATGCGCTTGCCAAGGGTGTCGTCACCACATGGAACCTGCACACCGTTGGCGCGCCGAAGCCGCCGACTAAAGAGAAAACGAGCGAGGCCGCTTGGCGAACCAAAGAGAGCGCCTTGCCTGCGGCACTCAGCCCCCGGTGAAAACAAAAAAGCCCCGTGGAGCGGGGCTTGATACAACGCTATATCAACGATATTGGTTGAGTGTTCGCTAAAAAGGAATGTCGTCGTCCATATCTTCAAACTTGGCAGGGGCCTTGCCTCCTGCTGGTTTGCTCGCGCCGCCTGACGGTGCAGACGAGCGCGGTGCATAGTCACCGCCACCGCTGTCCCCGCCACCCATTCCTTGGCGTGAACCGAGCATCTGCATGCTGTCGGCAATGATTTCGGTGGTGTATTTGTCTTGGCCGTCTTTGTCTTGCCACTTGCGGGTACGCAGCTTGCCTTCGACGTAAACCTGCGAACCCTTCTTCAGGTACTCACCGGCAATTTCAGCGAGCTTGCCGAAGAACGCGACGCGATGCCACTCGGTTTGTTCTTGTTTTTCGCCGGACTTGTCTTTCCACTGTGAAGTGGTGGCGATTGACACATTGGTAATCGCGCCGCCGTCGGGCATGTAGCGGGTTTCAGGATCGCGGCCGAGGTTGCCGACGATGATGACTTTATTGACTGAGGCCATAGCGTGTTTCCTTACATTAGTTTGAAAAAACCGCTCCCAATTGTCCGATCATGAACTGGCGCAAAGGCCAGTGTTTACGTGCAAAAAATAGGTGCGGCGCGGTACTGCGAACGGGTAATATATCAGGTTGCCCCCTGCGGCTTTTTGTCGTTTCTGCGTCGTTTCTGGCGCAGAATTTCGCCATGGTGTTGGGGGCGTTGCCGCACTCGCGTCGACGCAAGCCGATGCAGTGACGGCTCAGTCACTTAGCGTTGAAAGTTGAACTAAAACCTGATGGACCAGATCAAGATTCGGGGTGCGCGCACCCACAACCTCAAGAACGTTAATCTCGATTTGCCACGCCACTCGCTGGTGGTCATCACCGGCCTATCGGGCTCGGGCAAATCCTCGCTCGCGTTTGACACGCTTTATGCAGAGGGTCAACGCCGCTACGTGGAATCGCTATCCGCCTATGCGCGCCAGTTCTTGCAATTGATGGAGAAGCCTGATGTCGATCTGATCGAGGGCCTATCGCCAGCCATCTCAATTGAGCAAAAGGCCACATCGCACAACCCGCGCTCCACCGTCGGGACTGTCACCGAGATTCACGACTATCTGCGTTTGCTGTTTGCACGCGCCGGTACGCCCTACTGTCCGGACCATCAATTGCCACTCGAGGCGCAAACCGTCTCGCAGATGGTCGATGCCGTCCTGTCCCTGCCCGCGGGAAGCAAGCTCATGCTGCTCGCGCCCGCTGTGGTTGATCGCAAGGGCGAGCATCAGGACCTTGTTGAAGAGTTTCGCAGCCAAGGCTTCGTGCGCTTGCGTGTGAATGGCAAAGTGATCGAGATCGACGAATTTCCTAAACTCGACAAGCAGAAGAAGCACAGCATCGAAGTGGTTGTCGATCGCATTAAGACTGCGCCCGAGCTGAAGCAGCGCATAGCGGAATCATTTGAAACCGCGCTGCGCATTGGTGAGGGCAAGGTGCTCGTTGTCGATATGGACAGCGGCAAAAAATCGCTTTACTCGTCGAAATTTGCGTGCCCGGTATGCGACTACTCGTTGTCCGAAATGGAACCGCGCCTGTTCTCGTTCAACAACCCGATGGGCGCGTGCCCGAAGTGTGACGGCTTGGGCGAGATCACGTTTTTTGATCCCAAGCGCATCGTGTCGTATCCGGGCCTCTCGCTCGCCGGTGGCGCCATCAAGGGTTGGGATCGTCGCAATCAGTTTTACTTCCAGATGTTGCTCGGCCTAGCCGATCACTACAAATTCGATATCGAAAGGCCGTTCGACAAGCTCGAACCCGAGGCGCAGCAAATCATCTTGTACGGTTCGGGCACGGAGAAGATTCCGTTCAAGTATCCCGGTGAGCGCGGCAAGTCGATCATCCGCGCCGATGTGTTTGAGGGCATCGTTCCTAACCTAGAGCGCCGCTACCGTGAGACGGACTCGATGGCGGTCCGCGAAGAGTTGGCCAAGTGCATCTCCACCAAAACCTGCCCTGATTGCGAAGGCACTCGCCTGCGTCGCGAAGCGCGCAATGTGCGCGTGGCAGAAAAGTCGTTGCACGAAATCTCCGCCATGGCGTTGAAGGATTCATCGCGCTGGGTGGCGTCTGTGAAGTTGACGCCAACGAAGATGGCCATTGCGGAAAAAATTCTGCATGAGATCGGCGCACGGCTACAGTTTTTGAACAACGTCGGATTGGATTATTTGTCGCTGGTGCGCTCGGCTGATACGTTATCCGGCGGTGAAGCACAGCGCATTCGCTTGGCCTCGCAAATTGGCTCGGGCCTCACCGGTGTGATGTACGTGCTCGACGAACCGTCGATTGGTTTGCATCAACGCGATAACGACCGCTTGCTGCAAACACTCAAGCGATTGCGTGATTTGGGCAATTCGGTGATCGTCGTCGAGCATGACGAAGACGCCATTAACTCAGCCGACTACGTTGTCGATATGGGACCGGGTGCGGGTGTGCACGGCGGCATGGTTGTCGCTGAAGGCACGCCTGAACAAATCAAGCGTGCGTCGGAATCGCTGACGGGACAATATTTATCCGGCAAAAAGAAAATCAGCGTGCCGCGTTCCAAATTCAAGTACGACAAGCGCAAGCAACTCGTCATTAGTGGTGCGCGCGGTAACAATTTGAAGAGCGTGAATCTGCACTTGCCTGTCGGGGGCTTGATTTGCGTGACGGGCGTTTCTGGCTCAGGCAAATCCACGCTCATCAACGACACGCTCTACAAGACGGTCGCGCATCACCTCTATGCATCGACCGATGAGCCTTCGCCATTCGACCAAATCGAAGGCTTGGATCACTTTGACAAAGTGATTTCGGTTGACCAATCGCCAATCGGTCGCACACCACGCTCCAACCCTGCGACCTATACGGGGTTGTTTACGCCAATCCGCGATTTGTTTTCTTCGGTACCTGAAGCGCGGGCGCGTGGCTATGGGCCCGGTCGTTTTTCGTTCAACGTCAAGGGTGGCCGTTGTGAAGCCTGCCAAGGCGACGGCGTTATCAAAGTTGAAATGCACTTCTTGCCGGATGTTTATGTACCGTGCGATGTCTGCCACGGAAAGCGCTACAACCGCGAAACACTCGAAGTGCATTACAAGGGCAAGAACATCACCGAAGTGCTCGATATGACGGTTGAAGCTGCTTACGAGTTCTTCAAGCCAGTGCCGATTGTCGCGCGCAAGTTGCAGACCTTGCTCGACGTTGGCTTGGGGTACATTCGTCTTGGTCAGAGCGCCACCACACTCTCTGGCGGCGAAGCTCAGCGCGTCAAGCTTTCGCTCGAACTGTCCAAGCGCGATACTGGCAAGACGCTGTTCATCCTTGACGAGCCAACCACGGGCTTGCACTTTCACGACATCGACATGCTGCTCAAGGTGTTGCATCGATTGCGCGATCACGGCAACACGGTGGTGGTGATCGAGCACAACCTCGACGTGATTCGTACCGCGGACTGGGTCGTCGACCTCGGTCCGGAGGGCGGCGACGGCCGCGGCATGATTCTTTGCGAGGGTCCACCAGCCGTGGTCGCGGCGCACGCCTACAGTCACACTGCGCAATATCTGCGCCCGATGCTGGGGCTGGATCGCCACAAGTCCACGCCAACCCCGGCCAATGGGAAGAAAACGGCGAATGCAAAAGCCTAGATTCGGCGGGCGTTTTCAGGCATTTTTGCCGCAAACTCCCTGTGCTTATTGCACTTTCCGCGCAGCGTCGTAACGCACCATGAGCACCAAAGAGCTCCTCATTGATAGCTTTCGCGCGGCACTCTCTGCAGCAGATCCGCTGCAAATCGTGCCCAACCATCTACCCAATCCGCCCGACCGCACCAAAGGTCGCACGATTGTTGTTGGTGCGGGCAAAGCAGCGGCGGCCATGGCGAAAGCGGTCGAACAGCACTGGCCGGAAGATCGACCGCTTGAAGGATTGGTCATCACGCGTTACGCCCATAGCTATAGCGGAGCGGAAGCACTCAAACGCATTCGCGTCGTTGAGGCGGGCCACCCAGTGCCAGACGAGTCCGGCGAACGCGCTGCGCGCGAGATCTTGCACTTAGTGCAATCTGCGGGCCGAGACGATCTTGTGCTGGCACTAATCTCGGGCGGTGGTTCGAGTTTGCTGGCGCTGCCGGCTGAAGATGTTTCGATGCTCGACCTCAAGACGGTCACGCGCGACTTGCTTCGTTGTGGCGCGCCCATTCAGGAGATGAACGTCGTGCGGAAGCACCTCTCGGCGATCCAGGGTGGCCGCTTGGCAGCCGCGTCACGCGCAAAAGTGTTGGCGCTCATCATCTCGGACGTGACAGGCGACGACCCATCGTCAGTCGCTTCTGGCCCAACCGCGCCTGACCCTTCGACTTTTCAGGATGCACTAGAGATTCTGAATCGCTACCGCATCATGCCGCCGGTGTCCGTTGCGCGCCATCTCTCTAAAGGTGCGCGTGGCGAGGTCGCGGAGTCACTCAAGGCGAGCGACGCATTGTTCCAGCGCGTCGAGAACCGGGTGATCGCCACGGCACATCAGAGTTTGTCACGCGCCGCCGCGTTTTTTCAGCATCGGGGCGTGACGCCCATGGTGCTGGGAGATAGCGTGACCGGCGAAGCGCGCGAGGTAGCCAAAGTCTACGCGGCGCTCGCGCGACAGATTCGACAGCACCACCATCCGCTGAAACCGCCCGTGGCGTTAATTTCCGGTGGTGAGTGTACGGTGACGATTGCGCCTGAGAGTGACGGGCGCGGCGGTCGTTGTACCGAGTTTTTATTGTCCCTCGCGATCGAACTCGAAGGCGTCGAGCACGTGTCGGCAATTGCTTGCGATACCGATGGCATCGACGGTTCGGAGCAGAACGCTGGCGCAGTTCTGATGCACGACTCCCTCGCGCGCGCGCGCGCTGCGGGGCTCAACGCCAAGTCGCTACTTATGGCCAACGATGCCTTCGGGTTTTTCTCGGGCCTGGGCGACACGGTGACAACCGGCCCCACGCGTACTAACGTCAACGACTACCGCGCCATTCTGGTGAGTTGATCATTGCGGGCAGGTGCGCCTAGCGCGCGACACGCCGCCGCAAGGCGTCGAATGCTCGACTCCGATGCGTTTTTGTTCAAAACTTGTTTCACTAGGCTTTTTACCTATTTTTTTTAGGGTTTTTGCGCCGACAATTCAGTCTGTGTGCCTGTTTCGGTGCGCCTCCGCCCTATCGTCACCCTACGACGCGCGTCAATCAGCCTTCTCTCCTACCCAGATATTCATCGATGCTCGGCCAATCATTCCCCGATAACGCGTGATGGGAATCGAACTCACATACCTGCTGAGCGCGCTGTTGGTATTGGTTGCCGGATCGCTCTGCTTCGCCGCGGTCGCTTTGGCGCGACTTCGGGCCACGCGCGAAGTGCTGCGTGCGCAGCTCGCAACGCAGCGAGCGCACTTTGAGCAAATGGAACGCCTCGCCAATGTGGGCAGCTGGATATCTGACACGAGTTCCAAGTTACTTGATGCGAGCCCGACTTACCTAGAGTTGTATCAGTGCTCGCTCGCTGAGTTGCCCGTAACTGCAGAAGATTTTATCGAGCGTTTCGTTGATCCGGAAAATGGTGAACGCGAACGCATGCGCGAGTTATTGGCGACACGCACCAAAGGACAGATGTTGACTGGTGAGTGTCGCATCCGATTGAAAGATGGCACGCGCAAGTGGGTACATTTTTGTTCAGAGCCTATCTTCGGGGAGGACGGCGCGCAACGTGGGCATCGCGGCATCGTTCGTGATGTCACCGAGGAACGCGAAGCACAGCGACGTTTGCGCGAAACAACAATGCTACTGCGTGAAGCGCATCGTATCGCAAAGGTTGGACATTTTCATTGGGAACTCGCTTCTGATCGACTGACGCTGTTCGATGACTTCAACGAAATCTTTGAACTGCCCGCTGCGCAACGATTCGACACCATGAGCCAGTGGATGGCGTACATGATCGCGGCAAGCGAGAAAGAGTCGGTCGCGCAAAACATGCTACGCATCGCGCAGGGCTTGCCGTACCACGTAATCCGACGCGTGGTGCTACCGGACAACAGGACGCGCTACCTAGAAGCGCGTGGCATGCCGCAGCGCGACGTATCAGGGCGCGTCTATGCGTATCGCGGCACGGTACGCGACATCACAGAGCAACATACACAGCTGTTGCAGCTCACGCGCAGTGAGGAACGCTTTCGGCGCCTTACCGAGCTTTCTTCCGACTGGTACTGGGAGCAGGACGCGGCTCATCGCTTCACATTTCTTTCGCGTGAAGAAACGGTCTCATCCAAGCTGCCCGCAAAAGTTGTTCTCGGCAAAACGCGATGGGAGTTATTCCCACAAGCGCTGTCGGCGACGGAGTGGGCCGCACACCGAGCTGTGCTGGACGCGCGACAGCCGTTCTTCGACTTGGTTACACGAACTTATGCGGAGGGCGACCCGGATCCGATCGGCTATTTCTCGATTAGCGGCGAGCCGGTGTTTAACGCTCAGGGTGACTTTGTTGGCTACCGGGGCGTCGGGCGTGATGTGACTAAGCGCAAATTAGCCGAGCGCGCGCTTGCCGCCAAAAGCGCTGAGCTATTGCTCGCTAACGAAGCATTGCAGCGCGAAGCTGCGCGCCGTGAGCAACTGGAAAAGAGTCTGCTGCTCGTGATCGAATCCGCAATGACGAGGGCGGGCAGCCAACTGCATGAGGAACTCGGCCAAGACCTAACCGGGATCGCGCTACTGGCTAAGTCGCTAGAGGCAAAGTTGCGAAACACATCGCAAGCGGCAGCCGGCGATGCTAAGTACATCACCGACTTGGTGAATCGCTCGATTCAGCAAACGAGGCTGTTGTCGAATTCGCTTTCGCCAAAGATCATCGGCGATGGCGGATTGGTCCCGGCATTGCATCAACTTGCTGCCGATACACGCATGCGGCATCAAGTCGAGTTCAATACGCGCTTGGACGAGGGAATTCAGATCTCTGACGACATCGCTAGCCGCCTGCTGTATCGCATCGCGCAGGATGTCGTGGCATTTGCGGTGCTGCACGCCGGTGTGAGCACTCTTTGGATCAGCTTGCGACGCGGCGGTGGCGCGGTGCTGCTTACCGTCGGGTCCGGTCGTTGGCAAGAGGGCGTGCAATCAAGCCAATGGAGCATTGCGGATGCTATCGCCCAGCGCGCACGAACCATTGGCGCGACGGTGCGCAGCCGTCATTCAAACGATTATGGTAACGTTGTTCGCATTAGTTGGCCTGCTATGCTTGCCGCACCAACAAGCGCGAACCTTCCTAGAGAGAAGAGCGAAAAATGAAAAGCCGGGTAATGCTTGTTGATGACCACGATATCGTCGTCCACGGTCTGCGCATGTTGATCGACGAAACACCGGACCTTGAGGTTGCGCTGACCGCAAACTCTGCCGAGTCTGCGTTGCAAGAACTCAGGACGCAGCCTCTCCCAGACTTGATCGTCACGGACATATCCCTCCCGGGGCTCTCTGGTATCGATTTGACGCGCACGGTGACCGGGCTTTACCCAGAGATTCCGGTATTGGTGCTGTCGATGCACGACGAGATGATTCACGGCGAGCGCGCATTTCGTGCCGGTGCGAAGGGTTACATCACCAAGGTCGAGGCAACCGAAAAAGTGGTGACGGCCGCGCGCCGGTTGCTCGCAGGCGAAGACTATCTCAGCGAACGGATGCAGACGCATCTGCTGCAGCAAGTCCGCAACCCCAGCAAGGGCGGCACAGTATCAATCCTGGGTAGTCTCACCGACCGTGAATACGAGATCTTCCGCCTTATCGGTATGGGCATGAGCTCATCTGAGATCGCGGCCAAGCTCACGCGCAGCGTGAAGACGATTGAGGCGCACCGCGCAAACCTCAAGCAGAAGCTCGGACTGCGCAATGCCATTGAATTGAATCGATTCGCGGCGAATTACGCCGACCGCGAACGCGTGTAGCCCACATCTCACGCCACACAAAACAAAAGGCCGGGAGAACCCGGCCTTTGTTGTTTGTGGAGCGTAAACAGCCTAAGCGGCTTTTTGCTCTTCAGTCGCTGGCGCTTCTTCAACGATTGGGCGATCAACGAGTTCGACGAGTGCCATCGGCGCGTTGTCACCTTGGCGGAATCCAAACTTGAGGATACGCAGATAGCCACCCTGGCGCTCTTTGTAGCGCGGGCCGAGCTCTGCGAAGAGCTTGACCACCATGTCGCGATCACGCAAGCGGTCAAACGCGAGGCGCTTGTTAGCGAGCGTGTCTTCTTTGCCCAAGGTGATGAGCGGCTCAGCGACCTTACGGAGTTCTTTGGCTTTCGGCAGCGTGGTCTTGATGACCTCGTGCAGGAACAACGAGTTGGTCATGTTGCGCAACATCGCGAGGCGATGCGAGCTGGTTTTGTTGAGCTTACGGAGTCCGTGACGATGACGCATTTTCTATTTCCTTTAATCTCTTGGTCGATATGCTTAGGTGCTTTCGCACCGAGCCAACCTTGTTATCGTTATGTTTTTGAAAACTGGGCTCCATGATTGAAGCCCAGACGTGAACCTTACTTCGTAACGCCTGCGGCAGGCCAGTTCTCGAGCTTCATGCCCAAGGTGAGGCCTTTGCTCGCCAAGACTTCCTTGATCTCGTTGAGCGACTTACGACCGAGGTTAGGCGTCTTGAGGAGTTCGTTTTCGGTGCGCTGGATCAAGTCACCGATGTAGTAGATGTTCTCGGCCTTGAGGCAGTTCGCAGAGCGAACAGTAAGCTCAAGATCATCCACCGGCTGCAGCAAGATCGGATCAACCTGAGGCGACTTGGCTTCCTCAGCTTGCATCGGCGTACCCTGCAGATCAGCAAACACCGACAACTGGTCGACCAGCACGCGTGCGGCGTAGCGGACAGCCTCTTCAGGCTCAATCGCGCCATTGGTTTCGATGTCCATCACCAAACGATCGAGGTCGGTACGTTGTTCGACGCGAGCCGATTCAACCGCGTATGAAACGCGACGCACAGGCGAATAAGATGCATCGAGCAAGATCGAGCCGATGGTGCGCGCTTCTTCGCCACGGCGAGCCGTTGCCGCAACGTATCCGCGGCCCTTCTCGACCTTCACCTGCATGTCGATCTTGCCACCAACGGTAAGGTTGGCGATAACGTGGTCTGGGTTGACGATCTCGACGTCGTGCGATTGCTCGATATCGTGGCCGGTAACGGGACCAGGCGTGGATTTCTTGAGCTTAAGCGTCGTGTCTGAGCGGTTGTGCAGCTTGAGAACCAAACCCTTCAGGTTCAACAAGATGTCAACGACGTCTTCTTGCACGCCCTCGATGGTCGAGTACTCGTGAAGAACCCCGGCGATTTTGACTTCAGTGGGCGCATAGCCCGGCATCGATGAGAGCAAGATGCGGCGCAGTGCGTTGCCGAGCGTGTGGCCGTAGCCGCGCTCGAAAGGCTCCATGACCACTTTGGCGTGGGCAGGAGAAATATTTTCGACGTCGATGATGCGCGGCTTCAGAAAAGTCGTGGCATTGCTTTGCATTGACGAGGGCCTCTATAGATGAACGCGCGCCGTGGCGTCCCACGGCGCGAAGTGAAACGGAATTACTTGGAATACAGTTCGACGACGAGTTGCTCGTTGATGTCAGCGGCAAACTCTTGACGATCAGGCAAAGCCTTGAACACGCCAGAGAACTTCTTAGCGTCGACTTCAACCCAATTGGGGAAGCCATTAGCTTCAGCCAACTTCAGCGCGTCTTGTACACGCAACTGCTTCTGTGCCTTCTCTTTGAGCGAAACGACATCGTTCGGCTTGAGAAGGTACGAAGGAATATTGACCGCTTTGCCGTTCACCAGCACTGCACCGTGGCTAACGAGCTGACGCGCTTCTGCACGCGTCGAGCCGAAGCCCATGCGATACACGCTGTTGTCGAGACGCGATTCGAGGAGCTGCAACAGGTTTTCACCGGTCGCGCCCTTGCGGCGTTCTGCTTCAGCGAAGTAGGTGCGGAACTGACGCTCCAAGACACCGTACATGCGACGGATTTTTTGCTTTTCACGGAGCTGCGTACCATATTCGGATACGCGCGACTGCTTTGCACCGTGTTGGCCGGGACGCGACTCAAGCTTGCACTTGGAGTCGAGCGCGCGACGTGCACTCTTGAGGAAGAGATCGGTACCCTCGCGGCGCGAGAGTTTGCA
>JAJTHU010000281.1 GCA_021300055.1 Nitrosomonadaceae bacterium
AGCGGCACGAAGCCCAAGCGGTGCAACATGGTGTACACCGCATCCGTCTTCTTCCACTCGACGTGCGTCTGCGCTTCCGCAGGTCGCCACTTTTCAAGTGCGCCGAGCAACAGGGCAAGCAAGGTGATTTCGATGGCACCGATCAAGAAGAACTCGGTGGCATCGAACGCGCGCTCGGCATATCCGCCCAACCCCAAGCCATGCAGCACCGGCAACACGCCAGTTTCAAAGACGTGCTGCTGCAACTCAGCAAAGATGCTTTCAATCCAATCGATCATTGCTTGACCCGATATTGGGGGTGCTCAGGCATTCGCGCAAAGCAAAAGCCGCGCGCCTTAAGACCACCGAGCAGCGTGTCTAGCTCGGGATAGAGCGGCGGCTTGCGTGACCAAATACCGAGGTGCCAGAGCAGAATGTCACCGTTGCGGATATTGTTGAGTTGCGTCGCGATCAACCGATCAGCTGGATATTTGTCCGCTGGCAATTCGTCGCCAGAAAACCCGGCTGGCGACCAACCGACATGTCGATAGCCACACGCCGCTGCGTGACGCTCTGCGTTGGGTGTGAGCTTGCCGCCGGGCGCGCGCCAAATCTTGTCGATGGACTTGCCGGTCATCTGCTTGAACGCATCCGCGCTCATGTCGAGCTCACGGCAAACCTGCTTGGCATCGAGCAACTCTGCCTTACTGGCTTCGGATTTGCTCCAAGGCACATAGCGTACCTTGTCGCCTACATCACCGCGAAAGTACCAGTGCCGCCACGTGTGCGAGCCGAACGAGTGTCCTTCGTCTGCGCGGGCTTTCCAATACGCACTCCAAGACGGGTCGAGCGAGGTGTCGCCACGTACGGTTTTTTCGTTAGCGAGGAAGAAGGTCGCTTTCACGCCATGCTTTCGCAGGATTGCGGCCATCTCTTCGGCGGGTGCCATATTGCCGGTGTCAATGGTGAGATAGACCGTCTTCGCGCACGAGGTGGCTGCGGATGTGGCTGCCGATGTGGGCGCCGACGCTGCTGAAGTCGACAAGACGACTGCGGCAAAAGTGCCTAATCTGGCCAAGGCAACGAGCGCAGCCGAAGGTGCGACCGACCGCAGCATGATCAACGCCGCGCAGCGTGGCCCATGAAGTAGATGCCGTGCGGGGACTTGCCAACGGGAATCTGCTTCTGGATTTGCTTGGTGGACATGTCGATGATGGTGACTTTCTGCGCCCAGCGCGACGTTACCCACAACTCTTTACCGTCCGCCGTGAGTTCCATGCAATCCGGGCCCCCGGGCACTTTGATGGTGTCGATCACACTCAGCGTTTCTTGGTCGATGATATTCACGGTGTTCTCGACGCGATTACTCACCAAGATGCGACGCCCATCACCCATGGCGATGAAGTTATGCGCGCCCTTGCCGGTTTTGATTTTCTTGACGGTCTTTTGCGCACGCCAGTCAACGACCTCGACGTAATCCTCACCCGTCATGCCGATGAGCACATGCTTATCGTCGGGCGTCACCCACACGCCTGCTGGCATCTTGCCGACCGGCATGGTCCAGCGCACGGTTTGCGTGGCGAGATCAATCGCGGCAAGTTGGTTTGAATCTTGCAGCGTGATGAACGCGAGCTTGCTGTCCGATGTAAACGCAACGTGCGAAGGCGCTTTCGGTGTGGGCAGGCGCTTGATGAGTTTGAAGTCACCGTCGTAAATGTCGGTGCGGTTGAGGCGCAGCGACACCGAGACAAACCATTTGCGGTCGGGTGAGAAACCGATTTGGTAAGGGTCCGAAATCTTCTCGATGCGGCGCTTGATCTCGCCCGTCTTGGGGTCGAGCAGCACCAAGTCATTCGACACCGCGTTAGCAACAATCAAGTACTGGTCATCGGGCGTGGCCATCAGGTGATGCGGCTCCTTACCGACCGGGAATCGCTTGATCTCTTGCTTCTTCACCTTGTCGATGAGGCTCACTGTACCTTCACCGGAATTGAGCACAACCGCCACCTGTGCGTAGGCGCACGATGACGCGGCGATGGCGAAGCCAAACAACAGGCGGGCGATTTGACGATAAGAGCCGGTAGAGAAGCGAGTAAGCGATAGCGACACGAGGTGTTCTTTCTGAGTGATGCAACGGGAGCGGCAGGCTCTAAATAGCTAAAGACACGAGTGGAAAACAGGGCTGCAGAAAAGTGCGCGTATGCTACCATGCCCCCTATGAAGAACGCCCCTGCGCACGCATACGTTGACCCGCTTTTCAACGCCGCAATGTTCGCGCAAAACACCCGGCGCGCGTAGCCATGCATCACCTGACGCCGCGATTCTGCGTTCAGTGCGGCAGCGACCGCGTCAGCACTCGCATCCCCGACGGCGACGACCATCTGCGCGAGGTTTGCGACAACTGCGGACACATTCACTACTTCAATCCCAAGATTGTCGTCGGCGCACTGCCGGTGTTTGGCCACCAAGTGCTACTTTGCAAACGCGCCATCGAGCCGCGCTACGGCAAATGGACCCTTCCCGCTGGCTTTATGGAGGAAGGCGAATCGTTGGAGCAAGGCGCGATGCGCGAGAGCTTCGAGGAGGCGCGTGCGAAGCTAAGCAATTTGCAGCTCTACACGGTGATTTCGCTGCCGGACATTTCGCAGGTCTATATGCTGTTTCGTGCCACGCTCGACGCGGCTGAATTCAACGCGACCAAGGAAAGCCTTGAAGTGCGCTTGTTCGACGAGGCCGACATTCCGTGGGATGAGCTCGCGTTTCGCACCATCGCCTTTACGCTGCGCCATTACTTTGCTGACCGCAAAATCGGCGCGTATCCGGTGCGTACGGAAACCCTACAGCGTAGCGATTCACAAAAGCGCAGCGATTCACCAAGGCGTAGCGATCCACCGGGGCGAACCGACCTGCCAACAAAAGTCTAGTATCTACGGGCGTTTTCAGGCATTTTTCCCCAAACTGCCCGCCAATACTAGAGTTTTACTTTGGAAAACCCCATTGTCTGCGCGCGAGCGTGATCGTCGCCGCGTGGATACGCACGGTGTGTTCAATCTGCCGCGCATAGCCCCCGGCCATCGCAATGGCGACGGGAATGCCGCGTCCACGGCACGCCTCAAACACCATCCGATCACGCGCTTCAAGCCCGGCGAAGCTGATCTTCAGCCGACCTAACCGATCGTCTTCGTACGGATCAGCGCCAGCGAGATAGATCACCAATTGCGGTGCAAACCGCGCGAACAACTCGTCTAAGCCAGCGGCGAGCGCCTGTAGGTAGTCGGCATCGGTGGTGCCGTCGGCGAGATCAATATCGATGTCACTCGCGAACTCGCGACGAAACGGATAGTTGCGCGCCCCGTGAATCGAAAACGTGAAGATGCTTGCGTCGCCCGACGTGATGGCCGCTGTGCCGTTACCTTGGTGCACATCGCAATCGATGACCGCCACGTTTTCAACGGTGTGTTCGGCTTGCATGGCACGCGCGGCAACCACCGCATCGTTAAACACGCAAAAGCCTTCGCCGTGATCGTAAAACGCGTGATGCGTACCGCCCGCTAGGTTGGCCGATACGCCATCGCGCAGTGCCGCGCGACACGCCGCCACCGTCGCCCCGGATGATCGCTTGGAGCGCTCGACCATCTGCGGCGTCCACGGAAAGCCGATGAGCTTGGCCTCACGCTCACTGATCTCGCCGCGCTCCATGCGCAGCACGTAATCCGGCGCGTGCGCGCGGCAAAGCTCTTCAAAACTCGCGGCCGCCGGCACCTGAAACGCGTCATCACCAAAACCACCCGTGCTGCGCAGCACCTCACGCAGCAGGCGGTATTTCTCCATAGGAAAGCGATGCCCCGGCGGCAAGGGCAACACAAAATGATCGGCGTAAAAAAGAAGCATTGCGGCGCGAAGCTGAGCAGCGTATCAGCGGCGCTCCGGTGCGCGCTGATGGTTTGGCAGCGATTAACTCAGTGGCGCGACCTTCAACACTTCGTCGATGGTCGTCACACCCTGCGCGACCTTCATTGCACCAGAGAGGCGCAGCGGCTTCATGCCGGATTTGTAGCATTGCTCGGTCACCGAGACGATGTCGGCGTGCTCGGTCACTAGCCGCTTCAATTCGTTGTTCATGATGAGGATTTCGTAAATGCCCATCCGCCCCATGTAACCGGTGTTGCGGCACTCGAGGCAACCGACCGGCCGATAGACCTCTTTGGGTGGCTCACCCTTCCACGGCGACACCATCGAGTTCCACAGCTTGTGGTCGTTCGGTTCAGTGAACGGCACTTTTTCTTTGCAATGCGGACACAGCGTGCGGACCAAGCGCTGCGCCATGACGCCGATGACCGTCGAGTTCAACAAATACGCCGGTACGCCGAGGTCGAGCAAGCGCGTGACCGCGGTGGGCGCATCGTTGGTATGGAGCGTGGAGAGCACAAGGTGGCCCGTGAGCGCCGACTGAATCGCCATTTCCGCGGTTTGCAAGTCACGAATCTCGCCCACCATGATGATATCCGGGTCTTGACGCATTAGCGCGCGGACACCCTCGGCAAAGCCCAAATCGATGTTGGTCTGCACCTGCATTTGGTTAAACGCGGGCTCGACCATCTCAATCGGATCTTCGATGGTGCAGACGTTCACTTCAGGGGTGGCGAGTTGCTTGAGCGTGGTGTAGAGCGTCGTGGTCTTACCGGAACCCGTCGGGCCGGTGACCAAAATGATGCCGCCCGGATGCTTGATAAGGTCTTGCCATTTGCCGTTGTCTTCCGGCGTAAATCCCAGCTCTGAAAAATCACGCACCAGCACTTCGGGGTCAAACACGCGCATGACGAGTTTCTCGCCGTGCGCGGTCGGCAGCGTTGAGAGACGCAGTTCAACCTCCATGCCGTCTTGGGTGCGCGTCTTGATGCGGCCGTCTTGCGGACGGCGCTTTTCGACCACGTCCATGCGCCCAAGAATTTTGATACGCGCCGTCACCGCCGTGGCGACTGACGAAGGCATCTGATAGACCTCGTGCAACACGCCGTCGATACGGAAGCGCACGGTGGCAGTTTCGCGGCGCGGCTCTAAGTGAATATCGGAGGCCCGTTGATCAAATGCGTACTGCCAGAGCCAATCGACCAACAC
>JAJTHU010000216.1 GCA_021300055.1 Nitrosomonadaceae bacterium
CTTCCAAGATATTGCTAATCAACCTGGCAGTGACCCCATCCGTGCCATCGCAATCCAGCGAGGACAGGAGCTGGCTAGTCAATTGCGCTCCATTTCGAATGGAGTGGTGGAGTCCGCGAACCGGAATCGCCAGGATGTCGGATTGGCAGTAGACCAAGTCAATCGCTTGAGCGACAGCATCGCAAAGTTAAACCGGCGAATTATCGAAGTCGAAGGAGGCACGAATTCCAGCGCTGTTGGACTTCGCGATGAACGTATCGCAGCTCTCGACGAGCTCTCTACGTATGTTGATATTTCCGTGACCGAACAATTTAACGGTTCAGTCACGGTTTTCGTGGGTGGCGACTACATCGTCTCCGACGGGATCCCACGAAGTGTTGTGGCAAAACGAATTGAAGACAACGCAGATAGTTCTGGAATCGAGCTACGATTTGTCGATACTGACTCGCGGCTTGAAGTACAAGGAGGAAAGATCAGAGGGCTCTACGATTCCATTCGGGCCAATTCGCAGGAGGGATTTCTCGGGAAAATTGATGGAATGACTCGTGATATCATTCATGTGGTCAATAGAATTCACTCCCAAGGGCAAGGAACAAAGGGATTCACCAATCTAACGGGGGAAACCGTTATAGGAAAAACCAATGTACCGTTCGAAGTTTCCAACCCAGACTTCAATATCGACAACGGTTCTTTTGTGGTGCGATTGACCGATGCTCGAACCAAACTGACAACAACCTACGACATTCCAGTCCAGCAACAAGGTTCTCTGGATGACACAACGGCAGATCAACTTGCAGCGAGGTTGGATGTTATTTCGGGAATTTCCGCGTCGATCACTAATGACGGCAGACTCCAAATCAAGTCGGATTCTTCTGCCATCTCTTTCAGTTTTGCAGAAGATACAAGCGGAGCCTTGGCAGCACTTGGGATCAACACATTTTTTGTCGGCAACTCTGCAGCGACGATCGGAGTTCGGTCCGGAATCTCGCAAGATCATTCTCAACTAGCTATCAGTAGTGATGGTGTCGGAAACGGCGCAAGAAATGCGATTAAGATTGCGGAGGCCTTCAACGAACCATCGGATTTACTAGGCGGACGAAGCTTAAGCGGGATCTACAGTACGATTGTTTCGGAAACAACACGTGAGATCAATACGCAAAAGGGTGTAACAGATGGCCTCCGAAACTTTCTTCAAACACTGGAAGCAAAACACCTAGGAATCTCTGGCGTAAATCTCGACGAAGAGGCAGTAAAGATGTTGCTCTACCAACGCGCGTTTCAAGCAACTTCTAAGCTTGTGACTACAGTCTCGGAAATGCTAGACACTCTCGTTAATATCATTTAGCCATGCTTAGTTCGTTCTATCCAGTCGTAGCAGGTCGGGCAAGCGATGCCAACAGCCGCTATCGAGCGCTCTATCAAGTTCAATCAGGGCGGATCGCTCTCCAAGAATTGGAGCAACAGCTTAGCACCGGCATGCGATTCTCCCGTCCTAGCCAAGATCCGACATCTGCCATTCGGGTGATCGGATTGCAACGAGAGCTAGAGTTTCGTGATCAAACCATCAAGAATCTCGACTCTTCGAAAGGCTATCTGAATGCTTCGGAGTCGAATCTTGCGAATGTTCAAGACATCATGACGGAGCTTCGAGGGCTCGGCATTGAAGCTACAGGCAATGTCGTAGGTGAATCAGAACGTAGAGGCTGGATAAATCAGATTGATGCGTCCATTCAGAGACTCACTTCGGTTGCGAATACACGTTATTTGGATCGTTATCTCTTCACCGGCGGTGCGGTCGATACACCTACGCTAGAAAATTTTCGTGGAGCGTTACGTTTCACAGGAAATGAAATGGACCTAACGACAATTGCGGATGTTGGAGACTACATCACCCATAATGTTACTGGGCAAAAAGCTCTCGGTCTATTGTCCGAGGGTATCGCCAGTCGAATCGATCTCAATCCGAATGCCCTTCTGACAACACGTATTTCCGACATCAACGGTGGGCAAGGAATCGCACCCGGAGCGATTCAAATATCGAGTGGTACATCGCAGGTTACCGTCGACCTAGCAGATATCGAGTTTGTCGGGGATGTTCTCAACAAAGTTAATGGGAACGTTTTTTTGGATGAAAGAGAAGTTGTTGTCACATTGAACAACGGCTCGCTAAGCTTGAACTATTTGGATGGTCTACCAGGGACGTTGAGAGTCTCGGAAGTTGGTTCGGGACGAACGGCTTCCGATCTGGGGATTCAGACGACGACTCCCGCCCCATCGCTTCCGACCAACGGCGTTTCTCTCGATCCCATCATTCGACCGACCACACTCCTGACCCAACTGAATAGCGGCAATGGATTCGATTGGAGTGGTGGCCTTCGCATCCAGCAAAATGGCCAAAACTATGATATCTCCTTTGAGAATGCTGTTACCGTAGAAGATGTGTTGAACAAGATTCAACGCTCCGGTGCGCCTGTTGTCGCTGACATAGCTCCGGATGGTAAAGGGTTAAGAATTCGCTCGAAAGAAAGTGGATCCGCGTTTTCTATTGGTGAACTGCAGGGCACGCTCGCTGAGTCATTGGGACTTCGAACGCTTCATGGCGGAACGCAGATATCAGAGTTGAACTACGGACGAGGCCTAACGACAACACAGGGCACAGATCTTATCATCATTCGCAACGATGGTACTCCGTTGAATATCGATCTGGACGGAGCTTCTACGGTTGCGGATGTTTTGGATACCATCAATAACCACGCTGGCAATCAAGATGCTGCGACACGAGTGACTGCATCATTGGCATCGGCTGGCAACGGAATTGAGCTCTCTTCGCTGCTCTACTCGGGACCACCAAGTCCGGATGCGGGGCCAATCAAGGTTCGTTCGGCTGGCGGCAGCCAGGTTGCATTCGAATTGGGTTTAGTGCCACGCGGTCAATCACAGGCAGTCGCATCAGCGTCCGGGACAAACTATACGCTCAGCGGTAGAGATCCGAATCCTCAAGAGGTCAAAGGGGTCTTCAACTCGCTCAAAAGATTACGAGATGCGATACAATCTGAAGACTCGAACGAGATGGCCAGGGCTGTTGAGTTGATCGACAAGGATCTGGAACGCATATCCTTGAGTCGTGGTTCGTTGGGCGTTGAGCTGCAACGAATCGATAGTCTAAAG
>JAJTHU010000345.1 GCA_021300055.1 Nitrosomonadaceae bacterium
CGCTAGTTGCGATAGCGAATCGCGTAGCTTTGTGCGGCGGTGCAGGCTCGGAATGAGGTCTGCAATCGCGACATAGATCATGCTCGCCGCAGCGAGGCAGAGAAACACTGGCGCAGCGCCTTCGATGACTTGCAGGAGGAAGTAGGCTAGGAGCCCGCCCACCAAGGTCGCGAGGCTGGAAATCACGTTCCACAGCAGCGCGCGTGCCTTGCTGAATCCTGAGTGGATCAACACCACGAAGTTACCGAGTTCGTGTGGAATCTCGTGAGCGATCACCGCAACAGAGGTGAGTATTCCCAGCCGGAAGTCTGCCGTGAACGCCGCGGCGATCGCGAGGCCATCGGTGAAGTTATGAAACCCGTCACCAATGATTACCATCCACGCTGATGAAGGCTTGCCAGTTGTGGCCTCGCCGTGCCCATGATGATGTCCGTGGCCATGGTGATGCCCGGCGGGGGCAGGCGCTTGGACGTGCGTGTGGGTATCTACCTCGAGCTGCACGTGTTCGTGTGGGCGCCCGTGCGCATGCGCGAGTGCGGCTTCCGGGGTGCTTTCGTCGATATCTGCCGCGCCGTGGTCGTGGCGCCACAACACCAGCTTTTCCAAGATGAAGAAACCGAGCACACCCGCCAGAATCCATGCTGCTGAGCGATGGTACTCAGTGGTCTGTTCAAAGATATGCGGCAGCAAGTCGAGAAACACCAAGCCCAGCATGGTACCGACAGCGTAACTCACCATCACTGGGATCAGGCGCGGCTGAACGCGCCACGCGACCAGCGCGGCGAGCAATACCGAAAGAGTACCGCCGATCAGCGCAGCGGCAACGATGTAGAGAAGTGTCATCGAAGGAAGTAAACGTCGCGACGGACAAAGGTGGGAGTGAGGTGCGACACAGGTGCCACACCATCAGCGACAAACGCTAATGCAACTACATTGCAATTATAGCGCAGCTCGACTCACGCCAATTAAATGAACCTTAGTCGGGCAGGCCTACCCGTTCATGATCGATCCAAATCATCGACGCCATGCGTCCCGTCGACTGCCCAGTGTGAGTCGCGCGTCGATGCGAAAACAAGCGCGCTTCGTCGGTGTAAGTACAATGTGTACCGCCGTAGATTTGCGCCTCAGGCACGCCGACCGCGGTCAGCCGATTGCGCGCGAGTGCGTAGATATCCGCCATCCACTTGCTGTCGTTGCCATTGATCGCGTGGAAAGCTGCGAGCGTGCGCTCTCGACTTACCCCGCGCGCCGCGTCAGCCTGCAGAAAAGCATCTCGCACGTCAGGACCGACCTCAAACGCACCTGGTCCAATCGCCGGCGCAAGGTAAACCAGCAAGTCGCGGTTCGGTACCGACATTGCCAAAACAGTCGATTCAATAATGCCTGTGCACAGCCCGCGCCACCCCGCATGCGACGCACCGACTACGCGACCCTCGCGGTCGCACATCAGTAGCGGCAAGCAGTCGGCGGTGGTTACCGCGCACACTGCGCCGTGGGAAACTTGCGCATCGGCGCGCAAGGACGGATCGGGAAAACCCACATCCATATTGATGACATCGGTGCCATGCACCTGCCCCATCCAGAAAATCGGCTTGCCGACCAGCGCTTCAACCCGCGCGCGGTTCTCTGCTACGATTTCTGGCGAATCGTTAACGCTACGGCCAAGATTGAGCGTACCGCGTGTACCTAGCGTCACTCCGCCTTGTCGCGTCGTGCTCAGCGCAAACACGTGTGGCGGCGCTGGCCAGTCCGGCACGATGCAATCGTGCCAATCAAGCGTCGCGGTGCGCGTCATACGTGCGAGACAGCGTCGATGAGCGACTGCATATCCTCAGGAATGTCGCTCTGAAACGATACGCGCTGGTTGGTCGCAGGGTGATCGAACGCAAGCGACTGCGCGTGCAAGGCCTGGCGCGCAAACGCGCTCACGACGGGTTGTAAGCTTGGCACCAAGCCCTTTAGGCCCTTGCCATACAACGCATCGCCTTCGAGCGGGACGCCGAGTGACGCCATGTGCACACGAATCTGATGCGTGCGTCCCGTTTCTAATCGACACTCCACCAGCGTATGATAGCGGAACTGTTCCAGCACACGGTAGTGCGTGACAGCGGGTTTGCCGTGCGCGCCGTTTTGCACCACGGCCATTCGCACCCGGTCACGCGGGTGACGCCCAATGGGTGCATCGACGGTTCCGTCCTCATCCAAGAGGCCACGCAATAGGGCAAGGTATTGCCGCGACACCGAGCGCGCTTGTAATTGACGCACCAGATTGAGTTGTGCGGCCTCGGTCAGGGCAACCATCATCAGCCCACTGGTGTCTTTATCGAGGCGATGCACAATGCCCGCGCGCGGCACATGCGCGGTCTGTGGGTAGCGATACAGCACCCCATTGAGCACCGTACCGCTCCAGTTACCCACGGCAGGATGCACCACCAATCCCGGTGGCTTGTTGATGACGATGACATCATCGTCTTCAAAAACGACGTCGAGCGGAACTGGCTCGGCGGAAAATGCCGTATCTTCGGCGCGTGGCGCGAATGTTATCGCCACGCGCTCAGACCCCGTGACGCGTTGCTTGGGTTCAGCATTACCGCCATTGACCTGAATATCGCCCGCTTTGATGAGCGCGGCGATGCGGCTCCGGGAGTGTTGCGGGAACAATTGCGCCAGCGCGGCGTCTAGACGTTCGCCGGCCAGCGAAAAAGGCATGACGATGTTCTCGACCGGCACACTCGCACTCGGGTCGAGCGGGTGCACTGGGCTATAATCTTCGTCTTCGTATTCGCTTGATTGCATTGCAGAAAGTATGACACGACCCTCGCCCTACTCCCTCCGGCGCGCGCTATTTGCGGGCGTGTTTTTACCCCTTTTGCTACTCGGTTTGTCCGGGTGCGCCTGGTTTGGCGACAAGCTTGGTGACGAGCGTACTTGGACCGTCGAGCAGTTTTACAAGAACGCGAAGTTGGAACTTGATTCCGGCAATTATCAGGGCGCCATCAAGCTCTACGAGCGTCTCGAAGCGCGCTATCCGTTCGGTCGCTATGCTCAGCAAGCCCAGCTCGACATTGCCTACGCCTATTACAAGGACAATGAAACCGCCCAGGCGGTGACCGCAGCCGATCGATTCATGAAGCTGCACCCTAACCATGCCAACTACGACTACGCGCTTTACCTCAAGGGCCTCGCGTACTTCAAACCGGATCTAGGCATCTTTGGTGCATTCCTTAACTTAGACGCTGCTGAGCGCGACCCCAAGGCGCTACGCGATTCCTTCGACGTGTTTAAGGAGCTGCTGACGCGCTTCCCGGACAGCATTTATGCGGATGACGTACGTGGCCGCATGATCTATCTAGTCAACACGCTCGCGCGTCATGACCTCGCCGTGGCCAACTACTATTTCAATCGTGGTGGGTACCTTGCTGCCGTGAACCGAGCACAGAACATCATCACACGCTACCCGCAGGCGCCGCTTGCTGAAGAAGCACTGGCCATCATGGTGCGCAGCTACGACAAGATGGGCATGAAAGAACTCGCTGACTCCTCGCGTCGCGTCCTGGCGCAGAACTTCCCGAACAATGTGCTGATCAACGCCCAAGCAGCGGCGAAGGCCAAGCCTTGGTGGAAAGTCTGGTAGAAGCGCTCTAGAACGAACATCAAACTCTAGCAAAGGCGCGGTTTTCCGCGCCTTTTTGCTGGGAAGCGCCCGCCAATCAAGGACTTTCGCTTTTTGGTAATTTAACCAATTTAATTGGTAAAATTACCAAATGCCAAAGTCCAAGTCCTCACCTAGCCCTCACGCCATCCCCACGGTGAAAACGGCGAAGCCGCACGCGTTCGCTGCCGTCGTAGAAGGTCTCCCCGCGCTCGCGAACACGCGCGACCGAATACTCCATGCCGCCGTCGCGCTTCTCTACGAGGACGGGTTTGCCAGTCTGACCCAACAACGCGTCTGTGAGCGCGCAGGTGTGCGCCAAAGCCACCTGACCTACTACTTTCCGACGCGTAACGATTTGCTCCGCGAAACAGCAGTGTTCGGCTGCGGCGCAATGCTTGAGTCCATGGCGGAGTCAGTGCGCGCTGGGCCGATGTCTTTGCAGCAAATTCGTGACGAGTTGCTCACGGTTGACGAAGCGGATCGCAAATTTGGTCGGCTCATGGTCGCACTCATCGCTGCATCTGACGAGGACACGCGCATCAAGCCGTGGCTGGCGTCATTCGAGACCGAGAACCGGGAGCGCATAGGCGCCCTGCTTCGTGCGGCCGGCGCAGAGATCGCCACCGAGGACGTCGAGTTGCTGCATGCCGCTTACGTGGGTGCCGTCATGCTCGACATTGGCGAATCGAGCGGCGAGTCGTTGGTTCGCGCTCGCAACATTGTTCAACGGGTGTTCGACGCCGTCGTTCGTTCGCCGGATCAACGCATCAACGGCGGCACACGCAGCCAAGCCAGCGCGGCTAGCTTGGCAGGCACCACTAAACGTAAATCTAAATCTTCTGCGACCAAGTAATGAAATCGCTTACTGATCCTGCCGCCCGGGCCTGCTACCGAGCATCCCGATACCTACGCATTGTCGCGCCGATCACCGTAACGGCGCTGCTCGCTGGCTGTGCCATTGGTCCCGATTACGCCCGCCCAGATTCGCCAAGCCTCGGCCTGAACGCAGCGTGGCAAGCGCCGCCGCCGTTGCTTCCTCATCAGGGTAAGCCAGCGCAGCTGGTCGATTGGTGGCGCGACTGGAACGACCCAGTGCTTGCTGAACTCATCGCCGAGGCGCAAACGGCGAATAGCAACGTACAACAAGCGGCGGCGCGCATCGTGCAGTCTCGTGCAAGCTACCAAAGTTTGACGAGCGTGTTGCTTCCCAGCTTTACCGCGAACGCGGCCGACATTCGTTCCAAGGGCGGCCAGCAAGCAATCTTTTCGCCAAGTGGCGCGAATGAGGAGCAACGGAGTCGCAACGCCAGTTTGGATGCGGCGTGGGAACTGGATCTCTTTGGTGGCGGACGCCGCGGACGCGAGGCAGGTCGGCTGCGGCTAGATGCGCGTAGTGCAGACTGGCACGAAGCGCGAGTAAGTGTCGCTGCCGAAGTGGCGGCACAGTACGTCAACCTACGCACCTGCGAAGTGCTGCTCACCGGCTATGAACTCGACGCCAAGAGCCGTTCGGAGACCGCGCGGCTGACGGTCCTCAAGCGTGATGCGGGCCTCGAATCACCCGCCAACGCTGCGCTTGCGCAGGCGAGCAGCTCAGAAGCTGCTGCGCGTCTCGCTGATCAACGTGGACAGTGCGAAGTGTTGGTCAAAGTGCTGGCCGAGCTTACGGGCGTTCTCGAACCCACAGTGCGGTCCAAGCTCGCCAGCGGCGTCGCAAAATTGCCGACCCCCGCTGGCTTTTCGATCAGTGCGGTGCCCGCGGAGTTACTCTCCCAACGCCCCGATCTCGCTGCGGCAGAGCGCGACCTGGCCGCCGCGATGTCTGACATCGGCGTCGCGATGGCGGATCGCCTGCCACGTCTACGGCTGACCGGTAGCGTCGGTTACCTCTCATTCTCGAGCCAGGGCATTAGCTCACGTGGTCGCGAATGGAATTGGGGTCCCGCCCTGTCGCTGCCCATCTTTGATGCAGGCAAGCGCGCTGCCGAGGTGCGCGGCGCGCGCGCTCGCTACGACGAGGCTCTCGCCACTTACCAAGGCAAGGTGCGTCGCGCTGTGCGCGAGGTTGAAGAAGCGCTGGTCCGTCTCGATAGCGCCAATAAGCGTGAGGCCGACGCCAACGCTGCTCTGCAGGGCTACCAGCAGTTTTTGCGCGCAGCAGAGGCACGCGTGAAGGTTGGCGCGGGCAGCCTTCCGGAACTTGAAGAAGCGCGCCGCTCGGTTGTTGCCGCTCAGGGGGCGGCGGTGGGCGTGGCGCGCGAACGCCTCACGAACTGGATCGCGCTTTACAAAGCCGTCGGCGGCGGTTGGCAGCAGAACGAGCAGCCAGCTGTAAAGCCATAAAACCTCGAAGTCATGACACATCACACAAACCGTGCCGCCATCCGAGCTGCCTGACCATCCCAATTCGATTGACGAAGTGAAAACTATGTCTATGCAAACCGTTTACGACAAACTTTTTTCAACGCTACGCGTCTCGCCGCGACCCGCGACCCCTTCCGTGATCGCCGCCGTCTGCGCCGCGCTTGCACTCATTGCTGTCGGCACTAGTGTTGTGGTGCGCGCCTCCGACCCGAAGGCCATAACGGAAAAGCCCGCGCTCACCGTCACCACCGTGCTGCCCCAGTCCGCGCAGATCGCACAGCTGTTCTCGGCCAGCGGCAACATCGTCGCTTGGCAGGAGGCCATCATTGGTGCGGAGGTGAACGGCCTGCGCATTAGTGAGATTCGCGCCAACATCGGTGACACTGTCCGTAAAGGGCAGACGCTTGCCACGTTCGCACCGGAGACGGTCGAAGCGGAGTTAGCACAGAGCAAAGCATCCGTGGCTGAGGCAGAAGCATCGCTTGCCGAAGCGCAGGCCAACGCCGAACGCGCCAAATCACTCGAAGCGAGCGGCGCACTATCTGCGCAGCAAATCCAGCAGTACACCACTGCCGCAAAAACCGCCGAGGCGCGGCTTGCCGCCGCCAAGGCCGTCGCCCGTGTGCAGCAGGTGCGCTTGGCGCAAACACAACTAGTGGCGCCGGATGATGGCGTTGTTTCCGGGCGCACTGCCACCGTTGGTGCGGTGGTTCAAGCCGGGCAAGAACTCTTCCGCATGGTGCGTCGCAATCGTCTTGAATGGCGCGCAGAAGTTACTTCAGCGGAACTCGGCAAAGTGAGCATCGGGCAGGCCGTGAGCGTGCTTACTCCGGCGGGTGAATCCGTGCGAGGCAAGGTTCGCATGATCGCACCCACCATCGACCCAACCACACGCAATGTGCAAGTGTTCGTGGACCTAGAACCGAGTAAAGCCGCTAAGGCAGGCATGTTTGCGCGCGGCAACTTTGCGTTGGGAACCACCGCTGGCCTCACCATCCCACAGCAGGCACTGGTCGTGCGTGATGGGTTCTCATATGTGTTCGTGATCGAGGGCGAAACCAACCCGGCTGGTGCCTTACCTCGCGTCAAGCAACTGAAGGTCGAGTCGGGCCGCCGCGTCGGCGATCGTATCGAAGTGCGCGCGGGCCTTGACGCGAACACGGCGGTTGTTGCGAGTGGCGCTGGCTTCCTGAAGGACGGCGACGCGGTGCGCGTGGTCGCCGCACCCACTGCTCCGGCAGCGCCGGCCATCCCGGCCGCACCCAAAAAATCGTAGTTGCGGAATCTCCAATAGGAAGCTCGCATGAATTTCTCCGCTTGGTCTATCCAGAACCCGATCCCTGCGATCGTGTTCTTTGTGTTGCTCACGTTCGCTGGGCTGGTCAGCTTTTTCAAGTCCGGCGTGCAGGACTTCCCTGACATTGAGCTGCCAGTCGTCACT
This sequence comes from Nitrosomonadaceae bacterium, assembly GCA_021300055.1. Classification (GTDB taxonomy): domain Bacteria; phylum Pseudomonadota; class Gammaproteobacteria; order Burkholderiales; family Usitatibacteraceae; genus UKL13-2. The sequence goes on from JAJTHU010000345.1 coordinate 7,461, forward strand.
GTCGTAGCGACGCTACCTGGCGCCGCACCCGCGCAGCTCGAAACCGAAGTCGCGCGCAAAATCGAAAACGCGGTAGCAACGGTTCAGGGGGTGAAGAACATCTACACCAACATCCTCGACGGCACGGCAACGACTAGCGTCGAATTCGTTCTCGAAAAAAGCGCTGCAGAAGCTACTAACGAAGTGCGCGATGCGGTGAGCCAAGTGCGCGCTGATCTACCAGCGGATTTGCGTGACCCCGTGGTGTCCAAGGTA
>JAJTHU010000045.1 GCA_021300055.1 Nitrosomonadaceae bacterium
GCTCTGTCGCGAGCAAGTAGCGATGATGCGGATTGAGTCGGATGCCAAGTCGGCGGAATCCGTCCATCACCCGCGAGCGCTCTGCCAGCCACGCGGCGTGCACACCATCGCCCGCGCGAAACAGATCGCAGCCGACAATGCGCTCGTGTGACTGCACAAGGTCGTAGCGATGGGTGGCGAGATGCTCAGAGACCGCGCGTGCAAATCCGCGATCTCGACCAGTGGACGTCAGATAGCGCGGGTTCAGAATGACGTGATTGATGTCGGAGGTGGCCCCGTGCGGCCACTGACGCGTCAACACCGTGAGCCGGACCGATTTCTCGCGCAAGGCGGTCAACGCTGTTTGCACAAAGCGCTCGGCACCTCCGAACGGGTTGTACTTGGCGCGGATGAGCGCAACCGAAATCTCGGACACGGCTTATGAGGGCGCGAGGATGTCGTTCACTGCGTCGCGCACTTGGCTGACCGGAAGTGTGACGAGGCAGTCGCTGACCTTTGAGCCGCCGCAACCATCGTTGCCGCACGGACGGCACGAATGTTCGGGCCGCGTTGATGCCACAACACGAAACTTAACGCCCCATGGCCCCCAATGTTTTTCGCCAGAGGGGCCAAACATCGCCACCGTGGGTGTCTGCATGGCGGCGGCGATGTGCATCGGCGCGGAGTCGACGCCAACAAAAGCGCGTGCGCGCGCAGTCAGAGCGGCGAGTTCCTTGAGGCTCAGTGCGCCGGTCAGATCAACCACGGGCGCTTTGAGGTGCGTTTTGATCGCAGCAACCATTTCGCGCTCGTCAGCCGAAGGGGCTGCAGTGAGTACTACACGATCGCCTTGCTTGCCCAACTGCAAAATCAGTTCGGCGAATTTCTCGGCTGGCCACGTCTTAAAGAACCAACGCGAGGTCGGATGCATGTGGATGAAACGCTTTGCCTCGATCGCGTGAGTAGCCATCAGTTGGTCAACCTTCGCTTCAGCCGCTGCACCGGGGACGAGGACGAGACGCTTTTCCTCTTCGGTGGGGTGAATTCCAAGGCGTCTTAGTGCGTCGAGGTTTTGCTCGACCGTGTGGCGAAATGTCGTACGCGGCAAAGGAAAGGTGTGCGTGAAGCTTGCTCGCCACCAACCGGAGTTGCGCCCCTCGCTCATGCCAGTCGCGCGTGGTGCGACGGAAATCCTGGGCCCCAACAGGCGCGTCAACCACGCGCCACGTGGATGCTCGGTCAAATGGAAGACGATGTCGTATTCGCGGCGACGCAACGCAGCGACCAGCGCCCACTCAGCCTTTGCCTGGCCGATCAAGCCGAGTTGCTTCCACTCGCGGTCAATCGTATGCACTTGGGCCACTGAGGGGTGCTCGGTGAGCATTTCGCGCGTGTCGTGATAGACCAAGGCATCGAGCTCTGCGTGCGGCAGTCGATTCTTGAGTGTCTTGAATACAGGCGAGGAAAGCAATACGTCTCCCTGGTGGCGAAGCTTCACCACGAGGACGCGCTTGATGCTCGCAGGGTCAAATTGCAGCTGGTTCATGATGGTCAAAGTTTGACCTACATTCTAGCTGTCCGTCGCATCAAGGCGCACTCTGTCACCTTTCGCTGCGTCGGGACTGAGGAAGGACTGATAATTCGGTCTCCTGCCACGTTAAACCCATTGCTTATGAAGCTAACTCGCTGTTTTCCGGCGCAAGGCGCCGCTTTTTCCATGATTGTTGCTTGTGCCGCTTGGCCATTGTTTGCACTAGACGCTTCGGCGCTAGGGACGCAGGGCTACTACCGCCAGCCAGCGATTTCTGCCGAGCACATCGTTTTTGTGGCGGAGGGCGACTTGTGGCGTGTTGACATCAACGGTGGCAACGCCCAGCAGCTGACCACGAACCTCGCTGAGGAGACCTTTCCGCGTATCTCACCCGATGGCAAGCTGGTCGCGTTCACGGCCCGCTATGAGGGCCCGGCCGAGGTCTACGTTATGCCCGTCAGCGGCGGCCTGCCGGCGCGACTGACCTACGATGGCGACAGCAATGCACGCGTGCAAGGCTTCACCGCCGATGGCAAGGTCTTGTATTCGACTTCCCGCTGGAGTGGTAAGCCCGATCAGCGCATGTACGCGATCGATATCGCGACGCGCCGCACCGAGCCATTGCCGCTGTCCCAAGCGGCGGAAGGATGTTTCGTGGGGCGCGATTTCTACTTCACGCGTCTGCCGCTGTCCTCAGACAACGTCAAAAACTACCGCGGCGGCCTCGTGCAAAACATCTGGCGCGGCGCCAATTTATTAGGCGCCAATAACGAGGCGGTGCCCATGACCGCGGACTACGCGGGCATCAGCCGACAGCCCATGTGCGCTGCCAATCGCGTGTACTTTTTGTCTGACCGGGATGGCACGATGAACCTTTGGTCGATGAGCGTTAGCGGAGCAGACCTCAAACAGCACACGCGACATCGCGAGATTGATATCCGTAATGCGAACATCGCGGCCGATGGCGGGCGCATCAGCTACCAACGCGGCGCGGACATCCATGTCCTTGATGTCGCCGCAAATCAAGACCGTGTCGTGGATGTGAAGTTGGTTTCAGACCTCGAACACCAGCGTACACGTTGGGTCAAAACGCCTTGGGACTTTGTTACCGATGTTGAGCCCTCCCCTACGGGCGATCGCGTGGCCATCACAGCACGCGGCGAAGTGTTCGTGTTCCCGGTGGGCAACGGTCGTCGCGTGAGCTTGCTTAACGACGCTTCAACTCGCGCGCGTGCAGCAACGTTCTCTTCTGATGGCCGCAGCGTGTTTGCGTTCACCGACGCGAGCGGTGAATTTGAATTGCAGCGATTGCCGGCGAACGGCGTCGGCAAGGCTAACGCGCTCACCAAGGGGGCCAAGGTGCTGCGCTTGGGTATCAGCGTTTCGCCAGACGGCAAGACCGTTTTGCACCACGACATGGCGCGCAATCTGTACGCAACCGACCTTAGCTCCGGTGACACCCGCGTTATCGATCGCTCCTCATACACGGACTACGCAAACATCGCATGGTCGCCCGATAGCCGCTATATCGTTATCGCCAAGGGCGGCAGCAATCAGTTTGAGCAACTGTGGCTCATCGAAATCGCCAGCGCCAAATCGACTCTGCTGACCTCAGCGCGCTACGATGCTCGTGACGCGGCCTTCTCGCCAGATGGCAAGTGGCTCTACTTCCTGTCGAACCGCAATTTGCAAACGGTGGTGAGCTCTCCTTGGGGTCAGCGCAATCCGCAGCCCTTCTTCGATCGCCAAGCGCGCATATATGCCTATGCGCTCGACCCTTCCACCCGCTGGCCATTTCAAGCGCGTAACGAGCTTGAGACGCCACAGGAACGATCGGCGGGTGCGGCGTCCACAGCAGCCGCAGCATCTAAGGCCGCAGACCCAGCCAAGCCTTCCGAGAGCAAGTCGGCAGAGGCGAAAGCCGCACCGCTCATGTTGGACGGTGTGCGGGATCGACTTTTTGAGGTGCCGGTTGCCGCGGGTAACTACCGCGATCTTTCAACGGATGGCAAGCGCCTCTACTTCGTCGTCAACGATCCCATCGAACGCAAGAGTTCTTTGCGCAGCGTTGCCATCGAAGCACCAAACCCCAATCCACCGACGGTAGATGTGTTCATCGAAGACATTCGTAGCTACCGCATGACACAAGACCGCAAGAAACTCTTGGTGCGTCGCCAGAACGAGCGGCAAAACGATCTGTGGGTGTTTGATACGGGCAAGTCAGCGCCCGCGCCAGCGGAGCAGGCGCGCTTTGCCGTGAATACGCGAGATTGGTTTATCGAACTCGACCCCAAACGCGAGTGGCGACAGATGTTTGACGATGCATGGCGTATGCACCGCGACTATTTCTATGATCCTGGTATGCATGGTGCTGATTGGGTTGCTGCCAAGAAGCGATACCAGCCTCTTCTGGCGCGCGTGACTGACCGCGCAGAAGTGAATGATCTGATCGCGCAGATGATTTCTGAAGTGCGCGCACTGCACAGCCAAGTCGTTCCGGGTGATTTGCGGATTGGCTCAGATACGATTGACGTCGCTGCACTCGGTATTGATGTGACGCGGGTTGCGGAGGGTTTCCGCATCGAACGCTTCATGCAAGGTGACCCCGAGCTTCTGGAAGAGCGCTCGCCACTCGCGCGCCCGGAAGTCGGCGCAAAAGTGGGCGACATCATCACTGCCATCAATGGCCGCGCTGCCAAAGACGCGGTATCGCTTGGCGAACTATTGCGGCAGCAAGCAGATCGCCAAGTGTTGGTGTCGCTTCAAACGGCTGCGGGCGGTAAGCGCGACGTAATCGTCGTGCCGATTACGGCACTACGCGATCGAGCGCTACGCTACCTCACGTGGGAGCGCGAACGCGCTGATACCGTAGAGAAAGTCGGCGAGGGCAAGATCGGCTATCTGCATCTGCAAGCCATGGGTCCCGGCGATATCGCGCGTTGGGCGCGCGAGTTTTTCCCGGTGTACCAGCGCGATGGCTTGATTATCGATTTGCGCAACAACAATGGCGGCAATATCGACTCGTGGATTATTCAGACGCTCCAGCGTCGCGCGTGGCACTTCTTCCAGCGTCGCTACGGCGAAAGATACGATGTAAACCAGCAACTCGCATTCCGTGGGCACGTCGTCGCGATCATTGATGCCAACACCTATTCCGACGGCGAAACCCTTGCTCAAGGATTGCGCCGACTCGGTATCGCCACGTTGGTGGGCACCACAACGGCAGGCGCAGGTATCTGGCTCTCAGACCAGAATAGTCTGCGCGATGGTGGACGTGCGCGTGCCGCTAACTTCGGTACATTCGTCGATAGCAAGGGCGAACGGGCTTGGATTACTGAGGGTGCAGGCGTTGCGCCCGACGTGCGCGTCGATAACTTGCCGGTGACCACTTATCGCGGAAGTGACGCACAGCTGGAGCGCGCCATTGCGATCTTGAAAGAAAAAATCGCCAAGGAACCCGTTGTTGAGCCTCAGATGCCGGCGTTTCCTCGGCCAGCAACCAAGTAGCAAACTCGCCTATCGGCGAGGCGTTTCGGGCATTTATGGCTGAAACGCCGAGCCACACGGACACTTTGCCTCGGCGGCGGGTGGCCTCAGCGGTGAATGATTAAGCGCTCGCGGCGTCGGAACAAAAACTCTGGCGCCACCCCGAGCAGCGAGCGTACCGTGCGTGAGAGGTGCGCGGAGTCGGCAAAGCCTGCCGTAATCGCCGACGCAGTGAGCGACTGACCCGCCAGCGCTGCATCAAGCGCGGCACGCATCTTTAGCCAAAGCACGTAGCGCCGAACCGGCACGCCAACTTGCTCTTTGAAAACGTGCGCGAACCGGGAAGCTGAGAGGTGTACCCTTGCCGCGAGGTTTTCGATCGATTCGTACGCAGTGGGATCAGCGCGCAAGAAAGCGAGTGCCTGCAGAACGCGTATGTCGTTCACGGGTTCGCGCTCGCTAGCGAAGGAGGCTAGCCCAAACACGCCTGCGAGCAGGCGATCTGCTTCATCAAGGCTGGTATCGACCATGTAAAGCTTCGACAATTGGTTGGCTCGCGCCCGATCACAGCGAAAGCCACGTGCTTGGCCGGTGTCGAGGCCGCTGGTTGCACGAAGAAAACTTGCGCTCTCAGGCTCCCAGTACAACGCCGCGATTAGCGTGTTGGCGACGTCGGTGCGGAAGTCGGTTTCCGAAGGAACGAAAACGACCTCGTTCTCAATCTGTGCGCCGCTCCCAAGCGTCACACGCAGGGCCCCTTTCTCCGCTACTAGCCAAGTCGCAGCGTGATTTCGGTGCATGCTGGTTGCCGTGCTTGGCCCGAGGTATAAAAAGCGATCTGGCCAAACGTAGAGATGTATCTGCTGCTCATCGGGAGTCGCCATAAACGGGAGATCAGGTTAGCAGTTCGTTTGTTCAACAAGTCAGCAGGTTTGTTCAACGACACGACAAGAAAGTTCAAGGGTATTGCGGGTCAGCTCCCAATACTGTTTATGCGCTCACACCGAGCGCATTGTTGGGAAGGAAATATCATGAGCAACATTTCTGTCACCCGTGGCAATGCGGATATGAACAGCCGTCGTCTCGCCGCCGCACTGGCGATTTCACTGCTAGTGCTGCTGACTGGGGTTGCAACCTCGCTGCTGAGCGCATTCCGCGCCGTGGCGTAGCGCTTCGGCGCGACGAGGTCGAGCAGCCTGGCGCTTAGCGGGGAGTGCAGCGACGCCTGCTGGGCGCCGATCCTGAGTGTTACTTGACGATTTCGAGATGCTCGAGGCCCGACGCGAGGTCTTTGTCTTTTGCAGACTTGCCTTCGAGCTTGATCTTCAAGCGCAGGTCGTTCAGCGAATCAGCGTTGCGTAGCGCATCCTCATACGAAATCATGTCCGCTTCGTAAAGATCGAACAGCGCTTGGTCGAACGTCTGCATGCCGATCTCGCGCGAGCGTTTCATGACTTCCTTGATCTCGTGCACCTCGCCTTTGAAGATCAAGTCTTGCACCAGCGGAGAGTTGAGCAAGATTTCGATCGCGGCGACACGTCCTTTGCCCTCTTTCTTTGGAATGAGGCGCTGCGAAATAAAGGCCTTGAGGTTCAGCGACAGATCCATGAGCAACTGGTGGCGCCGCTCTTCCGGGAAGAAGTTGATGATGCGATCCAGCGCTTGGTTGGTCGAGTTGGCGTGCAACGTCGACATGCAAAGGTGGCCCGTCTCAGCAAACGCAATCGCGTAATCCATCGTTTCGCGGTCACGAATCTCACCGATTAGGATGACATCGGGGGCTTGGCGGAGTGTGTTCTTCAGTGCGGCGAACCAGTTGTCCGTGTCCACACCGACTTCACGCTGCGTGATTACGCAGTTCTTGTGATCGTGCACATATTCAACTGGGTCTTCGATCGTAATGATGTGCCCGTAGCTGTTCTCGTTACGGTAGCCGATCATCGCCGCAAGCGTCGTCGATTTACCAGAGCCAGTGCCGCCGACCAAAATCACCAAACCGCGTTTGGTCATGCATACATCTTTCAGCACGACCGGAAGATTCAAGTCCTCAAACTTAGGGATCGTCGTGGTGATGGTACGCAGCACTAGGCCGATGCGGCCCTGCTGCACGAAGGCATTGACGCGAAAACGCCCAATACCCGTCGGCGCGATCGCAAAATTGCACTCTTTCGTGGCTTCAAATTCGGCGGTCTGCTTGTCGGTCATGATCGACCGCGCGATTTCGCCTGTATGCACTGGCGAGAGGCTGCTTTGTGACACCGGCGTCATCTTGCCGTCGATTTTCATCGCGGGCGGGAAGCCAGCGGTCAAAAACAAGTCCGACGCTTTTTTGGCGATCATCGCCCGTAGCAACTCGTGTACAAATTTCAGCGCCTGTTCGCGTTCCATGCTTACCCCTGCTGAGGCCGCCGTGCGGCCCCGTGCCGATTAGTTAAAGGCGTCCTTGTTGGCGGCCTTGTTGCGTGCTTCTGAAACCGCAATCACATTGCGGCGAACCAGATCGGCCAGATTTTGGTCAAGTGTTTGCATGCCGATCGATTGGCCGGTTTGAATTGCTGAGTACATCTGCGCGATCTTTGCCTCGCGGATCAGGTTGCGGATCGCGGGTGTACCAATCATGATCTCATGCGCCGCGGCGCGTCCCGAGCCGTCCTTGGTTTTGCAAAGCGTCTGCGAGATAACTGCGCGCAAACTTTCCGAGAGCATGGCGCGAATCATTTCCTTCTCCGCGGCCGGGAAAACGTCGATGATACGGTCAACGGTTTTGGCGGCAGACGATGTATGCAGCGTACCGAACACCAAGTGCCCCGTCTCCGCGGCCGTCATCGCGAGACGAATGGTTTCCAGATCGCGCATCTCACCGACGAGGATGATGTCCGGATCTTCACGAAGGGCCGACTTCAGCGCGTTGGCGAATGAAAGCGTGTGCGGACCAACTTCGCGCTGGTTAATGAGGCATTTTTTCGATTCGTGTACGAATTCGATCGGATCCTCAACCGTTAGGATGTGGCCATAGTCGTTTTCGTTGATGTAATTGATCATCGCTGCCAGCGTCGTCGACTTGCCAGAGCCAGTAGGTCCGGTCACCAGCACGAGGCCGCGTGGTTGGTTGGAAATTTCAGTGAAGATCTTCGGGGCGTTTAAGTCCTCAAGCGAGAGAATCTTCGAGGGGATGGTCCGCATGACCGCGCCCGCACCACGATTGTGGTTGAAGGCGTTGACGCGAAAGCGCGCCAGATTCGGAATCTCGAACGAAAAGTCGCACTCGAGGTTCTCTTCGTATTGCTTTCGCTGACCGTCATTCATGATGTCGTACACCATGCCGTGCACATCATCATGCGACAGCGCGGGTACGTTAATGCGGCGCACGTCACCATGGACCCGTATCATCGGAGGCAGGCCCGCAGACAGGTGCAAGTCAGAGGCTTTGTTCTTAACACCAAAAGCCAGTAGTTCGGCGATTTCCATTTATACTTTTCCCTCTGAAATCAAGCGCATATTGTGCACATTTGTGCAAACGATTATGTTCCCAATCGCGATGAACTTGCAAGGCGTGAACGCCGAGGTGACTGCCGCGATTGAGGGGCGTGGCGCGCGATTTAGTGCGCCGGTGCATCTTGTGGCCGTATCCAAGACCAAGCCAGAAGAACAAATACGCGCCGCGTTTGCGGCAGGCCAGCGCCAGTTTGGCGAAAACTACGTGCAAGAAGCAGTCGACAAGATAAAAGCGCTGGACGGGTTGCGTGGCGCCGACGGCATCGTCTGGCACCTAATTGGCCCATTACAGAGCAACAAGGCAGCGCTTGCCGCCAAGCACTTTGATTGGGTGCAGACGGTAGACCGAGAAAAGATCGCGCTAGCGTTGGCGCGTGCGCGCGCAGAAGCCGGTTTGCCGGCTCTCAATGTGCTGGTGCAGATCAACGTCAGCGGCGAGCAAAGCAAAAGCGGCGTGAATGTGAACGATGTCACAGAAATCGAGGCGCTCGCCCAGACGATTGCTGCCCAACCAAGTCTTCGGTTACGCGGCGTGATGTCGATTATCGAAAACAGCGCCGATGAGGCGGTGCTGCGTTCACAGTTCGTCCTCGTGCGCGGCGTCTTCGATCGACTGAGAGAGCGGTTTGCGACCATCGACACACTTTCGATGGGCATGTCGAATGACTTTGCGATCGCGGTAAGCGAGGGGGCAACTATGATTCGCGTCGGAAGCCGCATTTTTGGGGCGCGGCAGGCGCCCGCACCTGAGGTGGCCGTATGAGTGGCGTCTTGTTCGTCGGCGGCGGCAAGATGATGCAAGCCATTGCGCAAGGGTTGATCGCGCGCGGTAGCCCATCTGCAACGCTCGCGGCCATTGAGCCAGACGCAACAGTTGCGGCACAGGTCAGTGCGATGGGTGCAAAGACATTCGCTTCCGCCGAACAGGCCGTACCCCATCTCGCTCAGTGGGGGTCGGTCGTTCTGGCGGTGAAGCCACAGATGATGCAGGCCGCCGTCACGCCATTCAGGGGGCGGTTGCGCAACCACCTCATCATCAGCATCGCCGCAGGCACGAGGGCAGCCGATATCGCGCGTTGGGTAGATGACGACGGTGTTCTCCTCCAACTGGTGCGCGCCATGCCCAACACACCGGCCTTAATCCGCGCTGGCGTGACGGGTGCGTTCGCGGGGGCCGCGCTATCGCCCAGTAACCGGCAGGTGACAAACGAGCTTCTCGATGCCATCGGCAGAACCATTTGGTTCGAGGAGGAGGCGCAACTCGACGCGGTGACGGCGGTGTCCGGGAGCGGGCCGGCCTATGTCTTTTACATGATTGAAGCACTTGAGACTGCGGCCATTGCTGAGGGTATTGACCCCGCCACCGCGCGCGTACTGGCAATCGAGACATTCCGTGGCGCGTCGTTACTCGCCGCCGCCTCAGCTGATCCGCCAGCGGTCTTGCGTGCCAATGTTACGTCGCGAGGTGGAACGACTGCCGCTGCGCTCAAGCACATGGACGATGCGAACCTCGCACGCCTGTTTGCTGAGGGGGTTCACCAGGCCCGGCTCCGCGCGAAAACGCTCGGTGACGAGCTCGGCAAAGATTAAAGACTGATAGGGTGGTGAAGCAATGGCTGAACGTGCACTGATTTTTATCGCGGAAACGCTGGTTCAGCTGTGGACGCTTGCGGTCATGCTGCGCTTACTCGCGCAGTTGCTGCGGGTGCCCTTTCGCGCGCGCGCCGGTAACCCCATCGTGGATTTCGTGATTGCGCTGACAGACTGGATCGTTATTCCGGGCCGGCGCTTTATACCGAGCATCGGGCGACTGGATACGACGACCGTTCTTGTGGCGTGGGGTGCAATGCTGTTGCTCGCGACCCTGAAGTTGTTGCTACTCGAACGTGGGGCGTTCACCGCGCCATTCATATGGCCGGGGTTGCTCGCTTATAGCTTCGTCGAGGCACTGAAGCTGCTCGTTTACTTGCTCATCGGGCTAATCATTGTCCAAGCCGTCATCTCTTGGATTAGTCCCTACCATCCATTGAGGCCTTTTTTTGACTCGCTGACGCGGCCCGTCTTGAAGCCATTCCAAAAGATGATCCCACTGATTGGCGGTGTTGATCTATCGCCTCTCTTCGCGATTCTGGCCTTGCAACTCGTCTTGATGCTGCCCGTCGCGTGGTTAGGCTCGCACGCGTTGTTGCTCTTCCGTGGCGCGGCTTAGCCAGATGCGCCCGATTAGGGTAGCGCGTTGGCAAGGCCCGAAATTTCATGCTAGCCTGAGCGAAATTCGAGCAATGTCGGCCGCCTTGCAGCCTCTGCCCCTCTTTTCGTTGCCCTAACGATGTCTGAAGCCGTTACCAATCAGTTTGAAGCCGAAGCCGCGCGCTATAACGAATGGCGAAACGACATCGCAACGGCCGTGCACGAGTATCACGATTGGTTGGAGCGCACCAATCAGCTCGACGTGCAGCAATCGATTCGCTTCTATGACCTTTTAGAGACCCTCAATAAGGGCCGGCTGCTCTTGGCTTTTCTGGCCGAGTTTTCACGCGGCAAGTCCGAGCTCATCAACGCGTTATTCTTCTCGAGCTTTAAGGAGCGACTGCTTCCGTCGGATGTGGGCCGGACGACGATGTGCCCCACTGAGATCTTTCACGACGTAAACGAAGAGCCCTACCTTAAGCTGCTCTCTGTCGAAACGCGCTATCGCGACGAATCGATATCTCAGTTGAAAAATATGCCTGTCGAGTGGTCGCGGATTCGACTAAATGTCGACGACCCCAAGCAAATGAAGCAGGCGCTCTCAGCATTGGCTGATACCAAGCGCGTTTACGCACTTGACGCTAGGATGATGGGCCTCATCCCGATGTTTGATGACGGCAGCGGACCTGGCGAAGATGAAGTCGTTGAGGTTCCTGCGTGGCGCTACGCCATCATCAATTACCCCCACCCCTTGTTGACCAATGGCTTGTCTATCCTAGATACGCCCGGTCTGAACGCGCTTGGGCTAGAGCCCGAATTGACCCTGTCTACCGTTCCCAATGCGCACGCCGTGCTATTCCTGCTTGGCATCGACACCGGCGTGACAAAGAGCGACCTCGAGATCTGGGACCGCTATGTGCGGCCTGGACTGCCCGCGAAGCTCGCGGTGCTCAACAAGATCGACCTCATGTGGGACGAGCTGAAAACTGAGCCGGAAATCATGGCGGGTATGGAGCGCATGTTGGACACGGCCTCGCAGCAACTCGGTCTGCCAAAAGAAAAAGTCTTTGCAGTCTCGGCGCGCGAGGCGCTGGTAGGCCGCATTAAGGAAGATCGCGCGCAGATCCAACGCTCCGGTATTGAGCGTTTGGAGAGCTACTTGGCGAGCGAAATCATTCCGATCAAGCGACAGATTCTTGCCAAGTCGGTGACCAGCGAGATTGGCACGATGATGATGTCGAGCCACAAGAGCTTGGTCAACAAGCACGAGCAGTTGCAGAGTCAGGTCGGCGAGCTCTCTGGCTTACAAGGCAAGAGCCGCGACCTCATCACCAAGCTATGGCAAAAAGTTAACCAAGATAAAGAGAACTACAACGCAGCGCTTAACGAATACAAAGCGCAACGATCCATCTTTAGCCAGAAAAAGAACGCGGTTCTGGATCTGTTTAATCCCACCCGGCTTGACGTGCTGTGCGCGCAGAGCCTCCAAGCGATCAACGATTCGTGGACCACGCCTGGCTTGACGCGCGGCATGCGCGAACTCATCAAGCTGTTCAATGAAGATTTTGATCGCGTGAAGCTTGCCGGCGAGGATATTCTGAAGCTGATGGAAGGCGTCTATGGCACCTTCCGCGTTCGCTACAACTTCACCAACATGGAGTTCCCTGAGCTCGACTTCGAGGAACCGCGCGCAAAGCTCACGGTGCTGGTGCACGAGGCGGAACAGTTCTGTCGCGACCCTATCAACATCGTCATGACCGAAAAGCGGTTCATGGTGCGTAAGTTCTGGCGTCAACTCGTCGATGAGTCGAAGATTATCTTTAACTCGGTGCGCGCGAATACCGAGCGCTGGCTCACGGCTGTTCCGCTGCCGCTCGAGGCACAGATTCGCGATCACAAGGCACAGCTTGAGGCGCGGCTTCAGTCGTTGCAAAAGCTCACAGACAAAGGCGGCAGCATTAACGAGGAAGTTGCCAAGATCAACAAGGAGTTGGCAGATGTGCAGCGCCAGATTACGGTCATTACGACCTTAATCCGTAAAGTGCGTGATGTTGGGCCGGCACCAAAGACGCGTGCGGTCGCAGAATCTCAGCCGCTCAATCCGGCGCCGCAGCGCGAGTATTTAGAAACGGTGCGCGTCGCTGCCGGTGGTGCAGATGATCCCGAGAAAACCGTCCGCCTTGACGTTGGAGAACCAGGGGACTTCGAAAAAACGGTGCGTGTCGACTTGAGCCAGAGCGTGAGCGTCGAGCAAAGCACGGTGTCGACCGAAGAGTCTCTCCAAGCCGACTTATCGACGCTTCGCTCCGGCCAGTAGGACTGTCCGCTAAACGAGAATCACGTCGTACTGCTCTTGCGTGTACGATGTCTCGACCGAGAGCGAAATTGGTTTGCCGATGAAGTCTTCAAGCATGGTCAGCGATTGGGCCTCTTCGTCCAAAAAGCGATCAATCACTGACTGTGACGCGAGTATGCGGTACTCTTTTGCGTCAAAACTCCTTGCCGACCGCGTGACTTCGCGCAGTATCTCGTAGCACACCGTCTGCGCGCTGCGAATTTCGCCGCGCCCGTCACAAGTGGGACATACCTCGCACAACACATGCGCCAAGCTCTCACGGGTGCGTTTGCGCGTCATCTCGACAAGCCCAAGCGGTGAGAACCCGCTGATGCTCCAGCGCGTGCGATCGCGTTGCATCGACTTGTTGAACTCGGCAAGTACCGCCTGCTTGTGCTCATCATTGTCCATGTCGATGAAGTCAACGATGATGATGCCGCCAAGGTTTCTTAGACGTAGCTGGCGCGCAATTGTTTGCGCGGCCTCGAGGTTGGTCTTGAAGATCGTATCGTCGAAGCTACGCCCAGAAACGAATGCGCCCGTGTTGACGTCGATCGTAGTCAACGCCTCAGTCTGGTCGACGATGACGTAGCCACCAGACTTCAGGTCAACGCGCCGCTGCAATGCTTTGTCGATTTCGTCCTCTGCGCCGAAGAGGTCGAGCAACGGGCGTTCGCCCGTGTAGTGTTCGAGCAACGGGAGCGCGCTGCGTGTGTAGCGTTCAGCGAAGCCGCGCAACCGCGCGTGGGTTTCGCGCGAGTCGATGATGATGCGCTCGGTGTCGCTGGTTACAAGATCGCGCAGTACACGGTGCGCCAAATCGAGATCTTGGTACAAAAGCGTTTGCGGCGCGGCGGTCGCGGACTGTTCAACGATGCCGCGCCACAGTTTGATGAGGTACGCGATGTCTTCGTTCAGTTCTTCGTCGGTCGCAGTTTCGGCGACGGTGCGCACAATGAAGCCGCCTGTCTCTCCCGGCGGCATGAGCGCGTGGACTTTTTCGCGGAGCTGTTCGCGTTCGGCTTCGTCTTCAATGCGCTGGGAGATGCCAATGTGATGCTCTCCGGGGAGATAGACGAGCAAACGACCAGCGATCGAAATCTGCGTTGAAAGCCGCGCACCCTTGGAGCCGATCGGATCTTTGATAACTTGTACCAAGATACTTTGCCCCTCGTGCAAGAGCTTTTCGATTGGCTTCTGCTCAACAGACTTGTCGGGCGAATGCTTTTGTCCGGCCCACACTTCCGCAACATGCAAGAATGCGGCGCGGGATAAACCGATCTCGATAAACGCGGACTGCATGCCCGGCAACACGCGTCCAACGCGCCCGAGGTAAACATTGCCGACGAGACCACGATTAGAGCTGCGTTCAACGTGCAGCTCCAGCACGGCGCCCATTTCCATGACTGCAACGCGGGTCTCTTGCGGGGTTACGTTGATCAGGATCTGTTCGTTCACGGTCAGAACACCACGTTAGCGAGCTTGAGTAAGTTTGCTGTTTCGTACAGCGGCAACCCGACTACGCCCGAGTAGCTTCCGGAAAGCTTTGAGATGAATCGTGCAGCGCGACCTTGCACACCATACGCGCCCGCTTTGTCCATCGGCTCGCCTGACTCAACGTAGGCGCGAATTTCTTCTTCGCTAAGCTGCGCGAAAGTGACAAAACTCGTCGTTAAAACTTTGTGTTGATCTTTCTCGGTCGTCACCATGACAGCAGTGAGCACCTGGTGGGTCTGCCCAGACAAACGCTTGAGCATGCTGATGGCATCGTCCTGATTTTCAGGCTTGCCGAGGATGTGTCCATCAAGTGTCACTGTCGTGTCGGCCGTTAAGATCGGCCGGTCAGGAAGCTTCCGATCACGCATAGCGCGTAGCGCAACATCGGCTTTGAGTCGAACCACGCGCTCGACATATGCGTGTGGCGTCTCCTCGGGACGTGGCGATTCGTCGATATCAACGCGTGGCGCAGTTTCACGCATCAACAGCAGCTCGTACTGCACGCCGATCTGCTTGAGGAGTTCGCGTCGGCGGGGGCTTTTTGAGGCTAGATAAATGATTTTGCTGCCGACTTGCACGATCACAACCCCGCTGCGTTTTCTTATTCTCGGTGGTACGGGTGATTATGCATCAGTGACCAAGCGCGATATAGCTGTTCTGCCAGAATGACGCGCACCATGCCGTGCGGTAGCACGCACCCCGAGACCGAAACCGTTTGAGTTGCCGTGGCTTTGATGGATTCGGCGAGCCCATCCGCGCTGCCAATAATGAAGCACGGCTGCACTCCGTCCCGCATCCAGCTTTGCATCCATGCCGCAAGCATCGGGGTGGTGAGCGGCTTGCCGCGTTCGTCGCAAACAATTCGTTGACTCTGTCGCGGGATCGCCAGTTCGAGCCTCTCCGCCTCGGCAGCTAACACGCGAGCCGTCGTTTTGTTGGCACGATCCTCCGGCTTGAGCTCGACGACTTCGACGCGTACCTCAGCAGGCATACGCCGGGTGTACTCCTCCACGCCCAAAGTCACCCACTTGGGCATGCGGTGTCCGAGAGCGAGGATAGTAATCTTCATACTCGGTTCGAATGACAAACTCTAGTATTGACGGTTTTTTTCAGGCATTTTGCTTGGGAACGCCCGTCGATACTAGGGTTTCTGGGTTGCGCGCAGCGCCCTCCGCAAACCCGCAGATTCGGCCCTGAGCGCTCGAAGCGACCCAGCCTACTTCTTGCCAGTTGCCTTCTTAGCTGCCGGCTTCTTCGCGGCTACTTTTCTCGCAGCGGGTTTCTTTGCGGCTACTTTTTTCACGGCGGGTTTCTTTGCGGCTACTTTTTTCACGGCGGGTTTCTTTGCGGCTACTTTTCTCGCAGCGGGTTTCTTTGCCGCTACCTTGTCCGCGACGGGCTCAGTAGCCATTTTCTTTGCCGCAGGCTTCTTGGCTACTTTCTTCGGAGCTACCTTTTTCGCGGCTGGCGTCTTCGCGCTCTGCTTTGTCGTTGTCGCTTTCTTCGTCGCCACCTTCTTTGCAGCGGGTTTCTTCACAGTAGTCTTGGTGGCAGTTGCCTTCGCGGAGCTTGTCGTTCCTTCGGTGGCACGATCTGCCGCGCCTTTCTTAGCGGTGGCTTTCTTCTCAGTAGCGGGCAAGGGCGTTGGCTCGGCCGCCTTGGGGCGCGGAAAAACCACGATCCCATCCTGCCAGAGTTCTTCGAGCTTGTAGTACTCACGCACAGCAGGCTGCATGATGTGCACGACGACGTCACCGCAATCCACTAGCACCCATTCACCGGAGTCTTCACCCTCGTTGCCGTAAATGCTATAGCCCGCCTCTTTGACCTTTTCGATCACGTTGTGTGCGAGTGCACGCGTCTGGCGCGTGGAGTCGGCACTGGCAATCGCGATGTAGTCCGACACCGTGGTGATCTTCGCCACATTGATGAGCTTGATGTCTTTTGCCTTGATGTCCTCAAGGGCGTCGATGACGACGTCGGTAAGCGCAGGACGAGCGCTGGAATTTTGTGCCAAGTGCGAAGTTCTCCGTCTGGTTGATTTCTACCGATAAAGCTGCTGCTGCTGAATATAGTCGTAAACGCTGGCTGGTACCATTTCTCGTAGTCTTGTGCTCGCCTCGACCGCAGCCGCTCTGTCCGCACCACTTGCTTGCTGAAAAAGAGTGCGAATCTCGGTTGACGAAATCGCCGGGGGAGCGCACTCGATTTCACGAGCGCAAAAGTTTCCCGACGGCCGCGATAAGGCAGCGCCTGCTCGGCGTACGACTGCGAACGTCGCTAACGTCGCGAGCGTCTTCGCCTCGTGCCAAGTGTCGAGCTGCGCGTAACTGTCGCCGCCGATCAGCCAATAGCGCGTGTAGTCGGGGTAGGCACGTGCTAACTCCCAAAGCGTATCGACTGTGTAGGTTGGTCCTTCGCGCCGCAACTCACGTTGGTCGACTTGTGCCTCGGGAAAAGCCAAACGGAGCATCGCCATGCGGTGCGCAGCGCTCGCAATCGGCATTCGTCCCTTTTGCCATGGGTTTCCCACGGGTATCAGCAGACTTTTGGCGGGCTGCAGCGCTGTGACCGCCGCACGCCATATGGCGATGTGGCCGTTATGCACCGGGTCGAACGAGCCACCGAAGAGCAGCAAGATCATGTTTTAGGCACGCCGCATCACGTGCGAATTTCGCCGTGGCCGCGGACGACCCACTTCAGCGAAGTCAGCCCTTCTAGGCCAACCGGACCGCGCGCATGCAGCTTGTCAGTCGAGATGCCGATCTCTGCGCCGAGGCCGAACTCGAAGCCATCGGCAAAACGGGTCGAGGCATTCACCATCACCGACGCGGAATCGACTTCACGCAAAAAGCGTTCGGCCCGCGCGCCATCGCGTGTGATGATTGAGTCTGTATGTGCAGATCCATACGTGCTGATGTGCTCCATCGCAGCGTCTAGCCCATCGACAACACGAATCGCAATGATGGGTGCGAGGTATTCAGTGCGCCAGTCTTCCTCAGTAGCCGCGACCACTGCGGTGCCGGCGCGCTGCAAAATCGCCATGGTGCGATCGCAGCCGCGCATCTCGACCCCTTTGTCAGCGTAGATCGTCGCAATGCGCGGCAAGAACGTTTCTGCAATCGGCGCGTCGACCAGCAAGGTTTCCATCGTGTTGCACGGCGAATACCGTTGTGTTTTTGCGTTATCCGCAATGCGGACTGCCATTTCAAGATCTGCGTCGCGGTCCACAAATACATGGCAGACGCCATCGAGATGCTTGATGACCGGAACCTTGGCGTCGTTGGCGATGCGCGAGGTCAAGCTCTTGCCGCCCCGCGGAATCAGCACGTCGATCACACCTCGCATGCTGAGCATTTCGCCCACAGCGGCACGATCGGTCGTGGCGACGAGTTGAATGCACGCGGCCGGAAGCCCGGCGCGCTCGAGGCCAACTAACATCGCCGCGTGGATGGCGCGATTCGAGTCGATCGCTTCCGATCCGCCACGCAGAATGCAGGCGTTGCCACTTTTCAAACAAAGGGCAGCAGCATCAGCCGTCACATTGGGGCGCGATTCATAAATCATACCGATCACGCCAAGCGGAACGCGCATGCGCCCGACCTCAATACCAGTAGGGCGCCGGTCGAATGCAGAGGTTTCGCCGATGGGATCCGCAAGTGCAGCCACTTGGCGCAGCCCTTCAGCCATGGCTTCAATCGCGCGCTCGTTGAGTTTGAGCCGATCGACGAACGCGGCGTCCTGCGTTTGCTGCGCGCGGGCGACATCGAGTGCGTTGGCTGCAAGGATTTCGGCGCGTTGCGCGATCAATGCGTCGGCCGCTGCCGCGAGCGCCATATTCTTTTGTGACGTTGGCGTGCGCGCCAGCACGCGCGCCGCAGCGCGCGCGGCTGCACCTATGGCGCGCATATGCGCGGGTATGTCGTTCTCGGCGTTGGCTTGCGAGAGATCGTTCACGATAGACCTAAGCAGCGGGCATGGTGACGGGCAAGCGTTGTCCGGCGAGGCCGCAGCAAAACTGCAGCAGCGCATCCCAGACGTCGTTGCCGTTTACACCCTTGATCATGCGGTCAATTGTAGCGGCTTGGCGATTGAGCCGTACCAGACTGGCTGCGCTGTGTTTGCGAGCAAGCTTGTCGAGCTCGCGCGCTTTTGCGGGAAAAGGTGGCCTGCCGGCTTTCGTGAGTCCATTCGTGCGCTGCAATGCACGGAGTTCGCTCGTGAGCATCCACAGAATTAGCGGCGGCGGTTCCCCTTCGGCTTTGAGTCCGTCGAGCATACGCGCGATGCGTGCGGTATCTCCAGCATGAATCGCTTGCACCAAGTTTGCCGTCGAATATCGCGAAACGTTGGCAATACTCGACTCAAGTTGTGCCAATGTGACTTCGCCCGGCGGGCAAAGCAACGAGAGCTTTTCGACTTCCTGCTTCGCTGCGAGCAAGTTACCTTCGACGCGGTCTGCAAGGTAATCCAATGCCTCCGGCGGCGCGTGTAGGCCGACGCGCTGCATGCGCGCGCTCAGCCAGCGCGGCAGGTTGCTGCGGTCGATCGGCTGCGATTCGATCATGGTCGCTGCGGCTTCAAGCGCGATGAACCACTTGGTTTGCTTGCCCTGCCAGTCGAGCTCTGGCAGCGTGACCAACGTAACGGTGTCATCGGGAAGGCGTGCGCAAAACGCCTCAATCGCCTGACCACCTTCCTTTCCAGGCTTGCCCGTTGGAATGCGTAACTCGAGTAATCGCTGCGTCGCAAACAGCGAGAGTGCGCTGCCTGCCGCGGATAAACGCGACCAGTCGAAACCCGACTCGGCGGTGAACACCTCGCGCTCTGTGTAGCCCAACTGTTTGGCGAGGTTGCGCAGGGCATCTGCTGCTTCGAGTGCGCCGAGCGGCTCTGCGCCATGGATGACGTAAAGCGGCGCCAGTTGCTTAGGGGGGCGATCTACGAACTGATCAGCGGTTAAGCGCATGCGCGTGTGAACAACGAGACGAACAACCGGTAGACCAATGCCGACACGTTATCCGGCCTTGCGAACCGCGATCATGCGGCGCAAGATCTGCCCGGTCGCGTCCCGCTCCATGTCTTGGTACAGCATTTGTTCTTCTTGCTGCTTGGCGATGACGCGCGAGTCATCGTAGGCGAACGTGCGCCTTAGCAAGATCTCGCTGGTGGGGATGATGACATTGCCCTTGCCATCGACGAACTGATAGCTCACCTTCATGCGCAATTCGAACTCACGCACGCGACCGGCGCCCGAGAGCGACAGAATCTGTCGGTCGCGGCGTTCCTCGATGATCGTGAGTGCGGCCTCCGCATCTTTGGCGTTCGGCACTAGCTTGGTTTGCGTGGAAGTGAGCTCGCGGCGGATCTGCCCCGCAACCACCGAGTTACCGTTTGAGGTAACGGAAATACTCTTGTAGGGTAGTTCGTACGAGCCGCGCAGCGCGAAACCGCACCCGGCGAGCAGCGCGGTAGCGAGCAATGCGACTAATGTGCCCTTCACGATCCTAGACAACGACATTGATGAGCCTTCCCGGAACAACGATCAATTTCTTGATCGGCTTGCCCTCAGTATGCTTCGCCACGCCCGCGTCTGCCAGCACCAGCTTTTCGATGGCGTCCTTGCTGGCATCCTTGGGCACACAAATGTGACCGCGCAGCTTACCGTTCACCTGCACCACGAGCTCGATCTCGTCCTGCTCGAGTGCGGCGGGATCAGGTTCTGGCCACGGCGCATCGATGATGTCGCCGTGAATGGCGGCGAAGCCGAGGTCGTTCCACAAGTGCCAGCAGATGTGCGGCGCGAGTGGGTAAAGCGTGCGCAACAAAATCGAAATACCCTCGGCGCGCACAGCATCCCAATCAGCGCCAACATTGGCCTTACTGCCCTCAAGTGCGTTCAGCATTTTCATGCCAGCCGAGACCACCGTGTTGTACTGCAAACGCGCGTAGTCATGTGTGGCCTGCTGCAACACGCTGTGGATCTCAAAACGCAGTTTCTTGGCGGCTGCGCTCAGATTGTTGGGATCAAGCACGGGTGCCGAGTTCGAGGCGGCTTTGCTTGAAATCGCCCATGTATAAAGGCGCTTCAAAAATCGATACACGCCCTCCGCACCGGAGTCGGACCACGCTGCACTCTGCTCGGGTGGCCCTGCAAACATCACGTAAGCGCGCGCGGTATCCGCGCCAAACTTGGCAATGATGTCTTTCGGCTCGACGACATTGTTCTTCGACTTGGACATCTTCTCCATGCCGCCGAGCATCACAGGTTGACCATCTTCCTTGGCGATGGCACCTGTAGGCCTGCCCTTGTCGTCGTAGTGAATCTCGACTTCACTCGGGTAGAACCAGCGCTTTTTTCCGGCGGCATCTTCGCGGTAAAAGCACTCCGCCGAGAGCATGCCCTGCGTGAACAAATTGGTGAAGGGTTCCTTGAAAGACACGAGGCCCAGGTCGTGCATCACCCTCGTCCAGAAGCGCGCATAGAGCAAATGCAACACCGCGTGCTCAATGCCGCCGATGTACTGATCCATTGGCATCCAGTACTCGTTGCGCGCATCGACCATCGCCTCTGCGTTGTCTGGATTGCAATAGCGCATGAAGTACCACGACGAATCGACGAACGTATCCATGGTGTCGGTTTCGCGCGTGGCGGGTTTGCCGCATTGGGGGCAGGTGCACTGCAAAAAGCGTTGGTCCTTCTTCAGCGGACTGCCGCTGCCGTCCGGCACCAAATCCTCTGGCAACACCACCGGCAAATCCTTTTCAGGAACGGGGACAGGGCCGCAGTCATCGCAATGAATGATCGGGATCGGCGTGCCCCAATAGCGCTGACGTGAAATGCCCCAATCGCGCAAACGCCAAGTGGTGCGCTTCTCGCCACCGATGGCGCTGGTTTGCTCGGCGACGTAGTTGATGGCCTTTTCGAAATTCATGCCGTTCATGGCACCCGACTCGATGCATACGCCATGATCGCCATAGTGCTGCTGCCACGAATCTGTCGAATATGGTTTCCCAAGGTCGATCACTGGTTTGATGGTGATGCCGTACTTCTTCGCAAACGCAAAATCGCGCTCGTCGTGCGCGGGAACACCCATCACCGCGCCATCGCCGTAGCTCATCAACACATAGTTCCCGATCCACACGGGAATCTGTTCCTCCGTGAGCGGGTGCGTAACGGTCAAGCCCGTCGGCACACCCTCTTTGTCTTTCGCGGCAAGTTCGGCCTCGGTGGTGCCGCCTTGCTTGGCCTTCTCAATGAACTCGGCAATCGCGGGATTGCTTTTCGCGGCATGCTGCGCCAGCGGATGTTCAGGTGCTACCGCACAGAACGTGACGCCCATGGTCGTGTCGGCGCGGGTGGTGAAGACAAATAGCTTGCCGTCTTGGATCAAGCCAGCGTCGTCACGAATCGTATGCAAGAAAGGGAATCGCACGCCCTCGGATTTGCCAATCCAGTTCTCTTGCATCGTTCGCACTTGCGAGGGCCAGCCCGTCAAATCGTTTTTGACGGCATCGAGTAGCGGCTGCGCATACTGCGTGATGCCGAGGTAGTAGCCGGGAATCTCTTTCTTTTCGACCAGTGCCCCGGAGCGCCAACCACGGCCATCAATGACTTGCTCGTTGGCAAGCACGGTTTGATCGATCGGATCCCAATTCACAATCTGTGTCTTGCGATACGCGATGCCTTTTTCCAGCATTTTCAGAAACAGCCACTGATTCCACTTGTAGTAGTCGGGCTTGCAGGTAGTGACCTCGCGCGACCAATCGAATGCCAAGCCCAAGGGCTGCATTTGCGATTTCATCTCGGTGATGTTTTGGTACGTCCACGCGGCGGGCGGCGCACCGTTCGCCATCGCCGCGTTCTCAGCAGGCAGACCGAAGGCATCCCAGCCCATCGGCATCAAGACGTTGTAACCTTTCATGCGCAGGTGACGCAACATCACATCGTTGATCGTGTAATTGCGCACATGACCCATATGCAACTTGCCCGACGGGTAAGGCAGCATCGAGCACGCATAGAACTTCGGCTTTAGCTTGCCGTGACGATCTGTGGCATTTTCCACAACACGATAAGCGTCCGCGCGGTTCCAAGCGGACTGCGCCGCTGTTTCGATTGTTTTTGGGTCGTATTTTTGTACTTCGACTGAATCCATTTCGGCCGCGACTACGTAACTGTAGAGAACCCAACATTATACAGAGCGCACCCTAGCAAGCCCCGCGGGTCTTGTGGCCGTCATAGGGAAAATGTGGCAACTTAGAAGTCAACACGCAAGCGTCAACATGTCATCAGGGCTCGCAGCATGATTTGGGCGACATAGAAAAATCACGAGCGCCTGCCAAGATGAGAACGAGCGGCAGGCGCACTTAACTCTTTCGGGGGCAGTATGTTCAAGTTGCAAGCATTTTTTCGTGCGCTGTTTTGTGTCGGTATAGCGCTGCTGACGACGGGCGCCGCGCCGAGTTTTGCGGCCACGGTGATCGGTCGTGTTGATTCGCTGGTCTCGCCCGCTTTTCTTGATCGCAATGGATTGACGGTACCGGTTGCGGCGGGTGTCGAACTCTTTGCCGGCGATCGTTTGCGTAACGGCCCAGGCGCGCGTCTGCTGATGGTGCTCGGTGAGGGTAGCGCCGTACGTATCGGCGAGAACGCGACGTTTGAAGTCACACAGGCCGAACGAAAGGGTGGTGTTTTCAACGCTGCTCTTGCCGTGGTCGAAGGTGCGTTTCGCTTCACGACAAGCGCGCTAGCAAAACGTCAGCCGCGCGATGTACGCATTAGCGTTGCTCGCAATGCGACCATCGGCATTCGCGGCACCGATCTTTAGGGCCGCGGACGTGACGACAAGGACATCGTCTGCTTAATCGAAGGCAAGATCGATGTCACTGGCAACGATAACAAAACGCAGCGGCTCGACCAACCGCTGCAGTTCTTTCAATTAACGCGTACTGCCCCGCCCGAGCCCATTACATTTATCGACCCTAAGCAGTTGGCAGAGTGGGCGAAGGAAACCGACATACCCGATGGAACAGGTACCAACGCAAAGGGCGCGTGGCGCGTAGAGATGAGTGGCTTTGCAACCCGGGATGCCGTGCAGGCGAGCCGTCGTGCGCTGCGCGCCGCAGGTTATGCGGCCGAACTGACACCGAACAACACGCTGACCGTTGCCGGTCAAGCTAGTGAGGCAGAAGCGCAGAGATTGGCTGCTCAGGTCCACATTTGGGATGACAAACATTCGCGTCAGTCGATAAGCCGCCTAGCAAAGTGCCGATCGGTTATCACCCTATGGTGCTGAATTGCCCTTGAAGTGGAACCGCGACATGAAGGCACCGCCGACTACGCCAGCGGCCACCCCGTGTAGCGCGAGAAACAACCACGTCTTGACGTTCCAAATCTGCAGTTGAGAGTCGGGAGCGCGGTTAAGCAATAGATCGCGTACATCGACACCGATGCCGAACAGCACGCTCGCGATCGCCCCAGCAAGCGCGCCGACGCCCGCAGATGCAAGGACGCGCGTGCGCTGTTGACGCCGCAACCACCACACAAATGGGACAGCGCCGAGTAGCGCAGGGATGCCTGCGACCATGTAGAACATCGGAATGAGAAACAGCCCGCTTGGCAGCGATGTCACGACGTATGGCAATGAAGCAATAACAGGTGCGAGTGCGGCGGCGAGTGCAACGTTGCGCCAGAAAGGGATGGACAGCATGAACGATCTCTTGTTCTTGTTGTTTGTGGGGCTTGGTTGAATAACGGCACTGGGGCGGTTAGGTTGACCCGTGCGCGCGCGACCCACGCGCGGCCGATTCTGGCAGCAAATCCCAAGAAAGTCGGCGTCTGTTTGTTGATCTGGCGCCTGCTCAGAGAGCGAGATATCGCTGATGCCTATAATCGTGTGAGCTATCAACCATTGGTTATCGATGTCCCCGACGCACCTCAGCCCCCACGCATCTACAGCGGACGCGACCGCTTCCTTGTTTCCCTCGGTTTCGCCAAGACTTCTCGACAATCTCAATCCCGAACAACTCAAGGCCGTCACGCTGCCGCGTGAGTCGGCATTGGTGCTGGCGGGCGCTGGTTCTGGCAAGACCAGAGTGCTGACGACGCGCATCGCGTTTTTGATTCAATCCGGTCAGGCGACGCCCGGCGCGATCCTTGCAGTGACCTTTACCAACAAGGCGGCGAAAGAGATGCTGACGCGGTTGTCAGCGATGATGCCGATCAATACGCGCGGCATCTGGGTGGGGACATTCCATGGGCTGTGCAATCGCTTGCTGCGTGCCCACCACCGCGACGCCCAACTTCCACAGACTTTCCAGATCCTCGACTCACAGGATCAGCAGTCCGCCATCAAGCGTCTGCTCAAGACGCTGAATATCGACGAAGAGAAGTACAAGCCGCGCGAAATGGCTTGGTTTATCAATGGTGCCAAAGAGCAAGGTTTGCGTGCCAATATGGTCGAAGCGCGAGATGAATTCACGCGTCGGCAGGTTGAGATCTACCAAGCGTACGACGAGCAGTGCCAGCGCGAGGGCGTGGTCGACTTTGCGGAGTTGCTGCTGCGCTGCTATGAGTTGTTATCCAAGAATCATGCGCTGCTCGAGCACTACCGCGAGCGCTTCAAGTTCATCTTGGTCGATGAGTTTCAGGATACCAACCGCCTGCAATACCAGTGGATTCAGCTCATCGCTGGTCCAATGCAACAGGCGGCGGTGTTCGCAGTGGGTGACGACGACCAATCGATCTATGGCTTTCGCGGTGCAGAAGCGGCGAACATGCGCGAGTTCCAACGCGACTTCGCGCGCGGCTCAGTCATTAAGCTAGAGCAGAACTATCGTTCGCAGGGAAACATCCTTGACGCTGCGAACGCTGTGATTTCGCACAACAAGGATCGCCTGGGAAAGAATCTTTGGACCGATGCGGGCAAGGGCGAGCCGCTACGCATCTATGCTGCGGCTACCGACGGCGATGAGGCTGAGTTCATAGTTGACGAAGTACGCGCCTTGCATCGAGAGGGCAAAAACCTCCGCGAGATGGCGTTGCTTTATCGCTCAAATGCGCAATCGCGCGTGTTGGAACACACCTTGTTTCGCGCGGGGATTGCATACCGTGTTTATGGTGGATTGCGATTCTTTGAGCGCCAAGAAATCAAGCATGCGCTGGCGTATCTGCGTTTGGCGGCAAATCCAAACGACGATGGTGCGTTCTCGCGCGTCGTGAATTTCCCGCCGCGTGGCATCGGCGCACGCTCAGTCGAGCAAGTGCAAGAGCTAGCGACCCGTTACAACGTCTCGATGTACGAAGCGTCGCTCAATGGCATCGCTAAGGGAGATATCAGTGGCCGCTCGGCCGGCGCAATCGGCACATTCCTGCGCGTGATTGAAGGGTTGAAGGCGTCTTCGAGCGCGGTATCGTTGGCTGAGCTCGTTGAAGAGGCGTTGGAAAAGGGCGGCATGCGGGCGCATTACCAAGCAGAGCGTGAAGGGGCAGATCGCCTCGAGAACTTAGCGGAATTGGTGACCGCATGCGCGCAGTTTCAAGAAACCTATGACGGTGATGACGAGCCTCTCGTGGGCTTCTTGACGCACGCTAGCTTAGAGTCTGGCGAGCACGAAGCTTCAGCTAACGATGACGCTTTGCAGCTAATGACCGTGCACGCCGCGAAAGGGCTTGAGTTCGACCACGTATTTCTAGGGGGGCTTGAAGAAGGCTTGTTCCCACACGAAAACTCGTTGCAGGATTTTGCAGGGGTCGAAGAAGAGCGTCGCCTCATGTATGTGGCGATCACGCGTGCGCGACAGCGCCTCTACCTGTCGTACGCGGCGCAGCGCATGCTGCACGGGCAGACGCGCTACGGCATTGTGTCGCGCTTTGTCGATGAAATCCCGGCGCCCCTGTGCAAGTGGATCGTCGTGCCCGAGAAGCAGGCTGCATACGGCGGGGCCGCCAGCGGCGGACATGCGTCGCGCGGCGGTGGATTATCTGGCTACGGCGGTGTGGGTACACGTGGCTCGTATTCTTCCGAGCAGCGCGGGCA